>JAGRJO010000174.1 GCA_020442725.1 Lysobacterales bacterium | reverse complement strand
AGAAAATCGGAACAAATAGTGGTTTTTATCGAAAATCGAAAAAATCAGAAGTTTTAATCAATCAAGCAAAGGTCTCTCCTAAAAATAAACTTTATAAGTCTATAATAAAAACTGTTAATTGTGTAACAAAATTTAACAAAAAGTTAATTACTAATCATTATTAGGTTTATTGATATGGTATATTAATTGCAAAATTCAAATAGGGGATGATCATGAAACCAATTTTCTTAATTCTTACACTTGTCAGTGTAAGTCTTTTTGCACAGGATAAAAGTCAGATTTACTCTGACATGTTGCAAGATATTCAATACGAAAAAGTTAAAGCCGATCCTGCATTATTGAGAAGCCTTAAAGAACAACACAATAAGTTCAATGCCTCAAAACTAACAACTCAATTTTCAAGCAAAGGAGCTATTACAGCCTTCATCAATGGAACAATCACGGAAAATGCGGGAAGTACCGGTTTACCGGGATATACTGTAAATCTCTTAAAATATGATGAATTACAGCAAAGATTTAATTCTTATAATACCACTACCACTATTACCGGAGGAATTTATACACTAACAATTACTGAAACAGGAGTTTACTCAGTATCAGTTGGCGATCCTTATGATGGAGATAATTATTTGTCCTATATATGGAATGTTACAAATAACTCTCCGCAACTTTGCTCTTTTTGTGATGAATCTTCCGACACTCATGGATTTGTTATCGATTCAAATATAACTATCAACAATATCAATTTTTCACTAGAATTGGGTGGAACCATCGAGGGTAATATTTCGGATGCAACTACAATGCTACCGGTATCTACTTTGGAAGTAGAATTATTCAACACAGATTCCAATACCCCGTACTACTATATTTATACCGATTTGGATCAAGTGACTGGTGACTATATTGCCAGAGGGGTTCCTGCTGGAAATTACCGATCTTATTTAACTGCCAGTTACGAAAATAATATGCATATACCAGAAATATACGGTGGCCCACAATGTAATATTTGTTATCCTTTGGTAGAGGATGGTATTGGCTCAGTTCTTGCCGTAGCAGGTGGAGTTACTTTGTCAAATATAGATTTTAGTGTTGAAGTTGGAGCCAGTATTTCCGGTTTCCTGGTCGATCAACTTGATTTGCAGCCTCATTACGATTATGGAGCTATCTATGTTTTTAACGAGCTGAATTATTTAATTGCCTATGTCATTGTTTACGGAAATGAGTTCAATCCAGTTGGTGACGGATCATATACAGTTGGTGGATTACTCCCTGGCAGTTTCTATATTCAAGGGGGCGACTTGGGCAGAAGGTATTATCAAAGAGAATTATTTGAAAGTATACCGTGTCCATATTCAGGTTGTGACAGAGGAGATGGTGACCCGGTTGTTGTTGGTAGTCAGCAACATCTGGCAGGAGTCAATATTCAACTCAATCTCGGTGGAAAAATCGAGGGGTTTATTAAAGACGCTGTTACCGGCGCAGGCTTGACTACTCTCGATGGGGCGACTCAATGGTTTCAAATTTATGACAGTGCAGGAAATGTTGCCGGCGGTGGTCGTGTTTATGATACGGTGTCAGGGGCTTTCAATCTTGCCCGAGCCGTTGCTCCTGGTAACTATTATTTAAGAACAGGTTCTATGTTTAGTGGTGAATATAACGAGCCATATATTGAAGAGTTATACAACAACATTCCCTGCCCCGGAATATCTTGTGATTTAACTTCAGCAGGATTAGGAACACCTATCACTGTTGTAGAAAGCGCAACAACATCGGGTATCAGTATTGAGCTATCTGAAGGGAATTCTTTTACCGGTTTAATTACTGAATTAGGAGGAGTTAACCCGATACCCAACGTGCACGTTCTGGCTTATACAGCAACCAATCCGCCAAAATTTGCTACTTGGGCAACGACTGATGCAACAGGTAATTTCACAATTTATGGGTTACCTGATGGCGATTACTATTTGTTAACGAATAACGGTTCTAACTTACCATTTATGGGACTTTTCCCAGCTGGCTCAGCCGGCTGGATTGATATTCTTTATGATGGAATCGCTTGCCCGGGAGGAAGTTGTGATTTTAACACAGGGAATATAATATCTTTACCTCTCGGTTCCACGCTTGGCTCAATGCCCGATATAACAATGACGTTGAACCAAGGGGCAACAATATCAGGTCGTGTCACAGACTATTATTTAAACACACCAATTAGTAATGTTTTCATCAACGTGTTTGATTCAAGTGGGACATTTATAGCATCCCAAGTGACCAACTCCCAAGGCGAATACACTACAATCGGTCTGCCTGCTGGAACTTATTACTTAACAACCAGTAGTTATGAGGTTATTGTTGATGAAATTTATGGAGGCAGTTATTGTTTTGAATCGAATTGCGACCCATTATCCGGCACTCCAATAGTATTAACAAATCAACAAACAACTACCGGATATGATTTCAAGCTGAAACCTGATTTTATATTCTCTAACGGGGTGGATTAAGTAAAACCTTTCAAATTAAACTCGGGAGCATATATATTTTTGCTTCCGAGTTTAATCTCTGACACCAAAAATATCAGTTCCAACTCGAACCATTGTCGTATGGCATGCGATGGCTGATTCTAAATCATTAGACATTCCCATTGATAATGTGTCTAGCTCACCTATCTTTTGCATTCTTTTAAAAACATCAAAACAATATTGAAAATACTCTTTTTGAATCTTTTCATCAAATGCCGGTGGTGGAATACACATCAAACCACGAATTTTTAGTTTTACAAATTCAGGTGAAGACTTAATCATTTCTAAAATTTCTTCTTCAGAACACCCACTTTTACTTTCTTCATTTCCAACTTTAAGTTGTAATAATACATTCAAAGGTTGCTTATCATCCGGTCGTTGATTATTGAGGCGGGTTAGTATTTTTTTGGAATCCACAGACTGAACCCAATCAAAATACTTGGCAATGTATTTCGTTTTGTTGGACTGAATTGGTCCTATGAAATGCCACTCGATTTCTAAATCACGCAGAAGTTCGATTTTTTCAACTGCTTCCTGAACATAACTCTCACCAAATTTTCGGTGTCCGATGTGATAAAGTTCTTTAATCTTCTCGATGGGTTGTTTTTTACTCACAGCTAACAAATCAACTTGATGAGCTATGCGATTCTTTTCACACGAATCTTGAATTCTTTTCAACACAGAGCGATATTGTACTTCAATAGACATGGTATTTATGCTTTTAAAAAGGTATTTTAACTCTTTTTCATTGAAAATCTAAAAACTTTTCTTTGCCATTCTTAAACTCTCAGTTAAAATACTCGCCTTTTTTGTAATCTAACTACTTGGAGAAAATAACTAATGCCTAGCGTAAAAGTAAGGGATAACGAACCTTTTGATATCGCTCTGAGACGTTTCAAACGTGCTTGTGAAAGAGCGGGAACACTTGCTGAATCACGTAAAAGACAGTTCTATGAGAAACCAACTCAAGAACGTAAAAGAAAAGCTGCTGCTGCTGTTAAACGTACAGAGCGTCAAGCAAGAATGCAAAGAATTCGTAAGCGTAAATACTAAAATTTCTTAGGAAAGTTTTAAAACAATGTCTTTAAAAACAACCATTCTGGATGATATGAAACTTGCCATGCGCGAGAAAGACAAGCAGAAAGTGTCTGCTTTACGTCTTTTAACAGCCGCAATTAAGCAAGTTGAGGTTGATGAACGAAAAGAACTTACTGATAGTGATATCATCTCAATCGTTACTAAAATGATTAAGCAAAGAAAGGACTCGGTTCAGCAATATCAGAAAGCCGAGCGTCAGGATCTTGCAGATCAGGAATTGTTTGAAATCGGCATTCTAGAAAATTATCTTCCAAAACAACTTTCCGAATCTGAACTTGATGAAATTATCAGCAAAACTGTTTCTGCTGTTGGAGCTGCAAACATGGCTGATATGGGCAAAGTGATGGGGCAACTAAAGCCACAACTTGCCGGCAAAGCTGACATGTCAATTGTCAGCCAAAAAATCAAAGCATTACTGCAATAGTTTCTTTCTCTTTTTTTCGCACAAGGATGTGTGATAACATAAATCTTTTAGGCTAAAATTAAATGGCTGGCATCCCTACAGAGTTTATCAATCAGGTTTTAGATAGAATTGATATTATTGATGTCATCGCCCCCAGAGTTTCGCTTAAAAAAGCCGGCAAAGACTATCAGGCACTCTGTCCTTTTCACACTGAGAATACACCTTCATTCACTGTCAGCCAGCATAAGCAATTCTATCATTGTTTTGGTTGTGGAAAGCATGGTTCGGCCATTCGGTTCTTAATGGACTTTGAAGGAATGGAATTCGTTGATGCCGTTGAAACTCTGGCACAATCGGCAGGTTTAGCCATACCCAAAACGTCTTTTCAGCAAAATAATAAAAGCAAAAATTTATACGAATTAACCAGTCGAGCAAATCGTTTTTTTTCCTATCACTTCAAACAATCT
>JAGRJO010000173.1 GCA_020442725.1 Lysobacterales bacterium | reverse complement strand
CCAACAATATGTTTTTGTTCATCCGTTAAATCGTTAATGGTTGGTATTCTTGTTTTGGGTATAAAAAGCACATGAACCGGTGCTTGTGGATTGATATCTTTGAAACCCAGCACGCTATCATTTTCAAATACAATTTCTGCGGGAATTTCACGATTGATAATTTTGTCGAATATAGTTTCTGTTGTCATAAGGTTTCTCTACTCCCGAATGCATGAGCAATGGTGCTTGCATCCACATATTCCAACTCACCACCCAATGGCACACCATGTGCTAATCCGGTGGCTTTGATCTCTGCTTTGGCACACATTTGGGCAATGTATTGAGATGTTGTTTGCCCTTCTAAAGTCGAACTGGTCGCCAAAATGACTTCTTTTATCGGTTCATTGGATAATATATCTACCAGTTTCGGGAAACCCAATTCATTCGGTCCTAAGCCATCCAACGGACTGAGTTTTCCGTGCAAAACGAAGTATGTTCCGGAATAATCAGTCGATTGCTCAATCTGCATTAAATCTGCCGGAGTTTCCACAACACAAAGTTGTTCGGCGTTGCGTTTGCCACTGGAACAAATGCGACAAAGTTCGTTTTCGGTTAAGGTTCTGCATCTTTTACATTCACCGATATTCTCACACGCTTGTTTGAGGATTTCAGCCAGTTTTAATGCACCGTCTTTGTTTTTTTGTAATAAATTAAAACAGATTCTCTGAGCGGATTTAGGACCCACTCCGGGAAGAATCTGAAAAGCATTCATTAATTGAGAAAGCAAAGACATCTATTTAACTTTAAAACGGCATTTTAAAACCAGGAGGAAGTTGCATTCCGCCCATCATATCAGCCATTGAATTTTGCTGTTCCTGAACAATTTTGTTTTGTGCGTCATTAAATGCGGCAACAATTAAATCTTCCATCATTTCCATATCGCCATCGAGCATATCATAGTCAATTTCTATCCCCTTGACCTGACTTTTACCATTCATGGTAATTTTAACAATTCCCGCTCCGGCCTGTCCGACAACGGTTTTGTTTGCCATTTCTTCCTGTTGTTTCTGCATTTGCTCCTGCATTTTCTGAGCCTGTTGCATGAGATTTCCGAGTTGTCCTTTCATTGTTTTTTTATACCTCTAAAAAGTTTTTACCTTGTTTAATCTGAATCACTTCCGCATCAAAATTTTCCTGCATATGTTTGACAAAAGGGTTGTTCTCAACCTCGTTAATCACATTTTGCACGTTCTTTTCTTCTTTTTTGATTTCGACCTTGGCAATCGTATCAAATGATTCGGTACTTTGCTGTATTTTAACGCCGATGCCATCAACTGAAATTGCTGAGATTGCATCTTTTAAATCATTTACAGCTTTATTGCTCATTAAGTTATGGGCAACTTCCTCAATCATCAATATCAATGTGTTGTTATGTGATGAAATTTTTGCATTTCTGGCCAGTTCTCTGGTCATTCCTTTAATTGGTAAATTTGAAAGTATTTCTGCCCAATTGTCGTTGTTGAAATCTGTCAAGGTGTATTTTCCGAGATTTTCAGATATTTGATTATCTTCAGAGTGAGCTTGAGATTGATTTGATGGAATTACAGAAGAACTAGTCTCTACTTTTGATGGATTGGTTAAGTTTGACTCAATAGCTCGTTTTTTTTTTGCCGTGCCGGAATCCGGAGAACCAATTTTAAAAGCAAACATGCGGATAATCGTCATCTCAAACCCTGTTTTACTATCCGGTGCCAGTTTGATTAAATCCTGCCCTTTACTGACTATTTCATAATATAATTGAACTTGTTCCGGATTGGTTTTTGATAACAATACTTGCAGATTGTTTCTGTCGAATCTTGAGTTTTCCACATACGAGTTCAAAATCTGTACCAGTGATAATTCGTGCAATAACAACGCCATATCATGCAGAAAACGTGAATAATCCGGTGAAAATTCATGCAATTGTTTGAGTTTGTCAGACACCATGGATTGATTGCCATCAATCACACATTCAAGCAATTCAACCACACTATTCTGATGAATTGTCCCCAGCATGAGTTGTACATCTTTGTCGGTTATCTGACCGGCTCCAAATGCCAGTGCTTGATCCAGTAAACTCAAGCCATCACGCATAGAACCGTCTGCTGCTCTGGCAATTTGTTCCAGAGCCGGTTTTTCATACGAGATATTTTGCAAATCCAGTAACTTGGCTAAATGATTGCTGATTTGAGATAAATTCAGACGTTTTAGATTAAATTGCAAACATCTTGATAAAACCGTCACCGGAAGTTTTTCAGGTTCGGTTGTTGCCAATAAAAATTTGACATGTTCAGGCGGCTCTTCGAGAGTTTTCAGCAAAGCATTAAAACTGCTTCGTGAAAACATGTGAACCTCATCAATCAAATAGATTTTGTAACGACCATAAGTTGGCGCATATTGAACATTCTCCAGAAGCTCCCGAGTGTCATCAACTCCGGTTCTCGAAGCTGCATCGACTTCAATTAAATCCACAAATTTGCCTTCGTTGATTTCACGGCAGGCATTACAAACTCCACAAGGTGAACCCGTCACCCCTTTTTCACAATTGAGGGCTTTTGCGAGAATTCGGGCAATTGTGGTTTTACCAACGCCTCGGGTACCGGTGAATAAAAAAGCATGATGCAGACGATTATGCTCTAAACCATTGATCAGCGCTTGAGCCACATGTTCCTGACCCACAAGTTCGCTGAAATCTTTAGGTCTGAATTGCCTCGCCAGTACCTGATAACTCATAAAAACTTATCCTTGAGAAATTTATCTAATAAAACGGTCATCATATCACAAACAATTTTATCATTTAATAAATTTTAAGAATTTAAAAAAGCCTGTTAGTCGCTAATCAGTTTTATCAAAAAGCCATATTCTTCAGCGACTTCCTTATATTGTTGATAGCGACCTGAAGTGCCTCCGTGACCGGCATCCATATTTGTCCGTAACAACAAGAGATTATTGTCAGTTTTCATCTCCCTTAACTTGGCAACCCACTTTGCCGGTTCCCAGTACTGCACTTGTGTATCATTCAAACCGGTTGTTACCAACATATTGGGATAGTTCTGTTTTTTGACATTATCATAGGGCGAATACGACATCATATAATCGTAAAATTCTTTGACTTTGGGATTCCCCCACTCGTCAAATTCACCGGTTGTCAGCGGAATATCTTCATCCAGCATTGTAGTTATTACGTCAACAAATGGTACTTGGGCAATAATACCCTTATAAAGCATGCCATCTGTATTCGCAATGACGCCCATAAGCAAACCACCTGCTGAACCACCGACTGCAAAGACGTTATTTTTATCGCCGTAGTCTTTTTCTAATAAACCTTTGGTAACATCAACGAAATCAGTAAAAGTATTTTTCTTTTTCAAAAGTTTACCATCTTCGTACCATTGTCTGCCCTTGGCTTGCGAGCCCCGAACATGGGCAATGGCATAAATAAAACCACGGTTGAGCAATGAAATTCGTGAATAAGAAAAAGTTGGATCAACAGAGCTTCCATAAGAGCCATAACCATATACCAATAACGGACGCAGACCTAATGGAATGGCTGATTTTTTATAGACCAAAGAGACCGGAACCATTTCTCCATCTCTGGCTTTGACTAATAGTTTTTCACTATGAAAATCATCCGGATTATATTCTGTTGCAATCTCATCGCGTTTCAGAATTTTTTGTTTCTCTGTTTGCATATCATATTCATAAACCGTAAATGGAATCGTCATTGATGCATAGCTGTAACGAAGCACATCGGTGTTTTGTTGTGGATTATAATCCAGCCACATAGTGTAGGTTTGCTCTTTGGATTGAATCAGCTTTGAACTTCCATCGCTTCTATTAATAACTTTGAGATGAAGAATCCCGTCATTGCGTTGCTCAAGAACAATGTAATTACTAAAAACATTCAAATCATAAATTAGAGTTTCTTTATCATGCGCTATGACTTCCTGCCACTTTTGTTTGTTGTTTGAATGTTCCAGTGATGTTTTCATCACTCGGAAATTCTGTGCTTGCCAATTTGTCAGAATATAAAACTCATTGTTAAACTCTTCAACTGAATATTCATGATTGCTTTCGCGAGGGTGAAACGACTTGAATTCTCCATTCGGTTTATTGGCATGCAGATACAATACTTCTGACGAAGTCGTGCTTCCTGCCATGATATACAAATAATTTCTCGAAGTGCTGTTTCCTATTCCCAAATAAAAACTATTGTCCTTTTCTTCATAAACCAGAACATCCTCTTCATTACTTCCTAATTTATGACGATATACTTGATACCCTAGCAAAGTTACCGGATGTTTTTTAATATAGAAGATGGTTTTATTATCCAGAGCCCAAACCACCTCGCCACTGGTATTCTCAATCTTATCTTTGTAAAGCGTTCCGGTATTTAAGTCCTTGAAGTACAGAGTGTATTGCAGGTCTCCTGATGTATCTTCGGAAAATGCTAAAATTTGATGATTCGGTGAAATCTCCTGATAGTTGGAATAATAGTAGGCTTGGTTTTC
>JAGRJO010000172.1 GCA_020442725.1 Lysobacterales bacterium | reverse complement strand
TGGCAAAAATATGTCATTGCTTTGCTGGTGTGAATTTATTTTATCAGCCAATGCCAAAGGTGGTTCAAAAGGTAGAAGCCATTTCCGGTGCTTTAATTTTAATTAAGAAAAAAGTGTTTGATGAAATTGGAGGTTTTGATAAAAACTATCCTTTACACTTTGAGGACTTGGATTTGTTCAAACAAGTGAAGGATAAAGGTTATGATGTTTTGTTTAATCCGAATGTGAATGCGGTTCATCATCAAGGAACCTCTAGTCAATTCAACTCTAAAGTTTCAGAGTTTAAAAAACAGGGCTTGCGAAGATATTTTCACAAGCACTGTTCATGGATTTCTTTCAAAATAATTAATATACTCAGCCGCTTTCTATGACAGTTTCTTGTATTTGATTCTGTGAGGTTGCGGAATATCACCAAAACGACGTTTGTAATCCAGTTCATATTCAGAATAATTCCCTTCAAAAAATTCCACATGAGACTCATCTTCATAAGCCAGAATATGCGTTGCTATACGATCCAAAAACCAGCGATCATGCGAAATGACCATCACAGAACCTGAGAAATTCAAAATAGCTTCTTCCAAGGCACGAAGTGTCTCCACATCTAAATCATTAGTTGGCTCATCAAGCAATAAAACATTGCCACCGGACTTCAAAACTTTAGCGAGTTGCAAACGATTGCGTTCACCACCGGAAAGGTTCTTAACTTGTTTTTGTTGATCGGCCCCTTTGAAATTGAAGCGACTGAGCCAGGCTCGAACCGGGATGGTATAATTGCCAATTTTCAGTACTTCATTTCCTTCACCAACATCATCCCACAGTTGCTTGTCATTTTGTAAATCTTCGCGAGACTGGCTGACATAAGCGAGTTCAACTGTTGGTCCAACGTGAACACTTCCATTATCAGGTTTTTCGGTTCCTGCAATCATGTTAAACAATGTCGACTTTCCGGCACCATTGGGACCAATAATTCCGACAATTGCTCCTTGAGGAACTTTAAAACTGAGATTGTCAATGAGCAATTTATCTTCAAATGCTTTAGAAACATTTTGAAACTCAATCACATCTTCACCTAATCGAGGACCTTGAGGAATGTAAATTTGATTAGTTTCATTGCGTTTTTGGAACTCTTTGGATTGCAACTCCTCAAACTGTTTTAAGCGAGCTTTGGATTTGGTTCTTCGGCCCTTGGCATTGGAACGAACCCACTCTAATTCTTGTTTGATGGTTTTCATATGAGAGGCTTCGTCACGTTTTTCCTGAATCAGCCTTTGTTCTTTTTGTTCTAACCAGGAACTGTAATTTCCGTGATAAGGGATACCATGTCCGCGATCTAATTCCAGAATCCACTCAGCAACATTATCCAGAAAATAACGATCATGCGTGACAGCAACAATTGTTCCTGAGAAATCAGCTAAAAACCGCTCCAACCATGCAACTGTTTCAGCATCTAAATGGTTGGTTGGTTCGTCTAACAACAGCATATCCGGCGCAGACAACAAAAGCTTACACAATGCAACACGGCGTTTCTCACCACCTGATAAATTAGCTACTTTTGCATCCCAAGGTGGAAGTCTTAAAGCATCAGCGGCTCGTTCTAAAGTTCTATCCAGTTCCCAACCATTGGCAGTTTCGATTTTTTCTTGAAGCTCTGCTTGTTTAGCAAGCAAATCATTCATCTCTTCATCAGTCATTTCCTCGCCGAACTTCATCGAAATTTCATCAAACTCATCCAGCATAGCTTTAACTTCTGCCATACCTAATTCGACATTTTCTCTAACAGACTTCTCTTCATCCAATTCCGGCTCTTGAGGTAGATAACCGATTTTAATTCCCGGTTGTGGTCGTGACTCACCGTTATATTCCTTATCAACACCAGCCATAATGCGTAAGACGGTGGATTTTCCGGCTCCATTTAAGCCGAGAACACCAATTTTGGCTCCGGGGAAAAAACTAATGGAAATGTCTTTAATAATTTCTTTATTCGGTGGAACAACCTTGCTCACCCGATTCATTGTATAAATGTATTGTGCCATTGAGTTGGTATAAATTTAAAGTTTGCTATCTTACAACAAAAAAGTAACTGAACATAATGATATTGAATTTGGTTTGAAGGTATTCGTCTATACATTGAAAAAATCAAAAATAAATTGAGTAATTGTAAAATTAAAGAAACATATGTTTTAATATCCATTGCTTAATAAATTTTCTGAGCAATTTCATTGAAAGAAATACCCTGAATTCCATTTGTAAGTGCAACGATTTAGAAGTTGCATAAAAAAAGTAAGATGCGTAACGTTGCACTTACAAGTGGAATCCACCTATTAATGATTATACTTTTCAAAATTTTCACGAGAGTGATGGTTTGCAGGGTGAGTACTTTGGCCTCAACTCTGCATACAAATCACCTGATGGTAAATTGTATTTTGGTGGAAGGAATGGCTTTAATAGTTTCTATCCTCAAGATATAACAACTAATAGTACACCGCCAAACATAGTTTTAACTGAGTTCAAAAGATTTGGTAAACAGGTTATTCCAAACCTGAAACAAGACGACTTTCTCCTTGAAAAGCCCATTAATGAACTTGAAAGTTTAGAACTAACTCACAAATATTACGTCATTGGATTTGAGTTTGCAGCTCTTGATTTTGCAGCGCCTGAAAAGAACCAATATGCTTATAAGCTGGAAGGTTTTGACCCGGACTGGACTTATGTTTCAGCAGATGAACGAACAGCGACCTATACCAACTTACCATCGGGGAATTATACTTTCAGAGTCAAGGGTTCAAACAAAGATGGAGTTTGGAATGAGGAAGGCAAGTCTTTAAAAGTTAAAGTTTATCCTGCACCTTGGTTATCATGGTGGGCTTATACAATTTATGTTTTCACATTTTTTGCACTTTTATCTTGGTACTTACACAGGAAAAACAAAAGGAATCTAATGATTACCAATATGCTGAAAGAGCAGGTTGAGGAAAGAACCTCGGAGTTACAGGTGCAAAAGCAAAAGGTTGAAAATTTATTGGTTAAAAAGAACGAAATGTTCGCTAATGTTTCACATGAATTTAGAACTCCTTTGACGTTGATACTTGGTCCTGTTCATAAATTATTGAAATCAAATCTTAGGTATGAAGATATCAAGTCATTAAAAATGGTCAATCGGAATGCCAATAGACTTCTGACAATGATTGAACAGTTGTTATTATTGGCGCGAGTGTCAGGGAGTGAAAAAATCGTATTTAAACCTCAATTGATTGCACATCAGGTTTTATCCATCTATGAGATATTTAAACCATTAGCAGAAGAAAAAGGAATTGAATTCATTTTAAAAGAAAATAGACCTCTAGCAATCAGCGTCGTTGAAAATACGATAGATACAATTCTCGGCAATCTGGTATCCAATGAGATTAAATACACTCCTCATGGTGGTAAAGTTATTGTGAGTTCCTATTCAAATGATAGCCAAGGCGATCATTCAGGTATCAGATACAGGATGCGGCTTGGATGAAAACCAAAAAAATGAAATTTTCAATCGTTTCCAACGTCTGGATTCTCATGCAAATATTGATGGAGTTGGTTTGGGTTTGTCAGTTGTTGAGGAAATGGTCAAAATAAACAAAGGAACTATCAATGTTGAGAGTGAAAAAGGAGTTGGTAGTACTTTTACGGTAATTTTTGATGCAATTGATGCCCAAGAAATATCGGAAACTCCGGAAATTGATAATCACAGGCTTGTCAGTCAATTGGCAAGAAACTCGAGTTTGGAATTTGAGAAACAACAGGAGGATGTCGTTTTCTTGGGTAATAAGAAGAATGACACAATTCTAATTATTGAAGATAACAATGATATGAGAGGGCACATTACGGATACTTTGAAAGATAATTTTTATTGTATTGTCACAAATCGAGGTAAGTCCGGTGTTGCTTTAGCAATTGAGCATGTTCCGGATATTATTCTTTGTGATGTCATGATG
This sequence comes from Lysobacterales bacterium, assembly GCA_020442725.1. Taxonomy (GTDB): domain Bacteria; phylum Pseudomonadota; class Gammaproteobacteria; order Xanthomonadales; family Marinicellaceae; genus NORP309. Next base: position 560 of record JAGRJO010000172.1, on the reverse strand, counting down.
CCGGAAATGGACGGCTTTAAAGTGAGCAGAATCATAAGATCCGATTCTCTAACTTCTCATATTCCCTTGGTTCTTCTGACAGCTCTCCATGAGAAGCAATACCGGATAAAAGGCTGGAGAGAAAACATTGATGCCTATTTAACTAAGCCGTTTGATAATCAAGAACTGATTCTGCAACTGAATAATATTCTGACAATCCGGAATCTGCTCAAACAAAAGGCAAAAGAACATGTTACGGCCGGTAAAAATGTTGATATGGCTAGCGATTTACCAAAAGTGGATCAGAACTTTATTAACAAATTGAATAAAATTATTGCAGATAACTATAAAAATCCAAATTTACAAAGACCTCAAATAGCATCAGCCATGGCGGTTAGTACCAAACAGTTACAAAGAAAACTGAAAGCCTTGATTGATAAAAACCCTATGGATTTACTCAAGGAGTATCGTTTGACGAAAGCGGCCGAATTGCTTAAAGAAGGCTATCAAGTCAGTTTTGTCTCCGATGAGTGCGGATTTAATTCCCTTTCACACTTTTCACAGGTGTTTAAAGAGCAATA
>JAGRJO010000171.1 GCA_020442725.1 Lysobacterales bacterium | reverse complement strand
ATATTTGCTTTTACATGGTGAGCTTCCAACCAAACAGCAGTATCATGATTTTGATAACGAAGTCAGATACCACACAATGGTTCATGAGAAGATGAAGAACCTGATGCAAGGTTTCCAATACGATGCTCACCCAATGGCAATGATGGTTGGTGTTGTCGGTTCGTTTGCAGCGTTCTATCATGACTGGATGAATATGTCTGATCCGGCAGACAGAAGACTGGCAGCCATTCGTTTGATTGCAAAAATTCCGACAATTGCAGCATCTGTTTATAAAAACTCTGTAGGACAACCTTTTATTTATCCTCGCAATGACTTAGGTTTTACCGAAAGGTTATTACACATGATGTATTCAGTACCTTCCGAACCTTATGAACCAAATCAAATTGCAGCAAAGGCTTTGGATTTGCTTTTTATTCTGCATGCGGATCATGAACAAAATGCCAGTACCTCAACAGTCAGATTGGTTGGATCAACAGGAGCGAATCCTTTTGCATGTGTTTCAGCGGGTATAGCTTCACTCTGGGGACCTGCACATGGTGGAGCCAATGAAGCAGTTCTGAACATGCTGGATCAAATTGGTAGCGTTGCAAATATTGACAAATATGTTGATAAAGCAAAAGACAAAGACGACCCTTTCCGTTTGATGGGTTTTGGACATCGTGTTTATAAAAACTTCGATCCAAGAGCAACAATTATTCGCAAAGCCTGTCACGAAGTTCTTAATGAGTTAGGAATTAAAGATCCGCAATTAGAACTGGCAATGAAACTGGAAGAAATTGCTTTACAGGATGAGTATTTCGTTGAGAAAAAACTCTATCCAAACGTCGATTTCTACTCAGGAATTATCTACAAAGCATTAGGTATTCCAAAACAAATGTTCACTGTGATGTTTGCAATTGCAAGAACAGTTGGTTGGGTTTCTCAATGGCTGGAGCAATATGAAACACCAGATACTCGCATCGGCAGACCTCGTCAGGTTTATACCGGTCCTGCTACCCGTGATTATAAGGACTTTTCCAAACGCTGATAAAATCCGTTTGGTTGCTGAAGGTATAAAAGCACGACTATTACAATTGGGTCTGAATCAAGCAGATTTAGACCCAATTTTACATCAGCATCCGCAATATCAATTGCAACTGTACGAAAACAAACTCGCTGTTTTTTTTAATGAAAGTCACAGAAAACTTCAATACCATGTTTTTGTCGACTTCCATTCCGCCAAGATGCAATATCGTTCAGGGGCTCATATCAACGCTGAAAAACTGGTCAAAGCCGTTGTTGGTAAAAGTAAAACATCTCTCAAAGTATTGGATGCCACTGCCGGATTTGGCAAAGACAGTTATTTACTTGCATTAGCCGGTTGTCAGATAACCGCTTGCGAATCCAACCCACTTATGTTTGCTTTGCTTAAGGATGGCTTCTTACGAGGTGAGATTGAAACAATTGATTTAAAACATGATAACTCGCAAACCGTTATAGATGAAGGCGAGTATGATGTGATTTATCTGGATCCAATGTATCCGCAATCGGGCAAGTCGGCAAAAAACAATAAAGACATGGCATTTCTGCAAGATATCGTTGGACACCAACCGGAAATGGCAGAAATTTTGCTGGAAAAGTCTCTCAAATCGAAAACAAAAAAAATCGTTGTTAAACGTCCGGTTAAATCTGAATTTGTTCTCGGCAAGAAACCCACTTCACAAATTATCAGCAAAGCGGTGCGTTTTGATATTTATGCCAGAAGTTAAGAATTGCTCTCGCTGACTTCTTCTATAACACGATTATGAGCCAATTGACTCGGTGTGAAATAGCCACTTTTATGGCTATTCAATGTGTATTCCACCATTTTCAAACTGCCATTAACAGTCAGTTTGTAGCCGTTGTCTGTCACCATTCTTAATTGTTTAATTTCACCTTTGGCATTCTGAACCTCTCCCCAAAGATAAGTTTTCAACTGTTCTCTTTGCTCATTGGAAGGACCTTTCACTTTGCCGGCTTTTTTCTTCAAAATATTTTGCACAAATTTTGTTTTTAATAAAAATCGAATCCAATTCAATCGCTTTAAGTTTTTGACCAATTTCGGAGAAGAAGGGATATAAACTTCAATATTTGGAATTCCGGTGGATGTATAAGCTGTGGAAATATCTCCCCAAGGAATCGTCATTGCCAGTTTTTCGCCATTCCCGAAATCAATTTTTCGGGTTTTATACGCCAAAGGAACTTTTTGCAGTTTTCCGTCTTTACGAACTTTTCCGCCATTCCCCAAACCTTCAACAGAAGTCTTTGCAGTTCCCGCACTCAAACCTGAACGTGAATCAAACCCTAATGTCAAATGCGTCGCATCCGGCATTAAATCTTTTAACTGTGATGCCAGACAATCTGTAGGAATCACATCAAAGCCGACACCCGGGCACACCACAATACCGCTATTTTTTGCTTCGTTATCAAGTGATTTTGCATGCTCAAAAACTGAAACTTCACCAGTAATATCGAGATAATGAGTTTTAGACTTGAGACAAGCCTGAATCATCGGAGCAGATGTTTGCGAAAAAGGACCTGCACAATGCAAAACCAGATCCACATTAGACAGATTCTCAGAAATTTTATCAACATCATCTAAATCGAAAACTTTAAAAGGTAATTTTAACTCATTGGCAAGAGCTGTAATAGCTTGTTCATTTCTTCCTGCAATAGTCGGCTGCAAACCATTTCCTACAGCTTTTTTGGCAATCAACTCTCCAGAGTAACCATTAGCACCATAAATCATCCAGTTGTTATTCATTGGTTTTCTTTTTTTTGAATGATTATACAGCATACCACATAGATATATGACTCAGGAATAATAATTCTAAACCAAAGGAGTCAGACACCTTAAACCCAACCCCTTTGACTAATAATAATCCGCTTTATTCCGGAATCGGAAAACCTCTATCACGCATCAATGCATCAATTTTTGCATCTCTGCCACGGAATTTTCTGAAGGCTTCTGCAGGGTCAAGAGTGTTTCTTGGAGCAAACAGGTATTTAACCAGTTTCGCAGCTAAATCTTTGTCATAGAAACCGCCCGGTGCTTGTGCAAATGCTTCTGCTGCATCGGATGTCAGCACATCTGCCCACATATAGCCGTAATATGCAGTTGCATAACCTTCACCTGAGAATACATGTCCAAAGTGTGGTGTTCGATGGCGCATCACCAATTCATTTGGCATATTTAATTCAGCCAATGTTTCGCGTTCAAATTTATCAGGATCATCCGTTGGTTCTGACATGTGTAATCTCATATCCATCAATGCCGATGCCAGATATTCAGTGGTCGCAAAACCTTGATTGAATGTCGATGTTTTCTTGATTTTGGCAATTAGTTCTTTAGGAATCACTTCGCCGGTTTCATTGTGTTTGAGGAAACGATTTATCACTTCATCGGTTGATAACCAGCGTTCCAAAAGTTGTGATTGAAATTCAGTATAATCTCTGACGCCGCCATTCAAACTGGGATATCTCACATTGGAAGACAACGCATGCAAAGCATGTCCGAATTCATGGAAGAAAGTTTGTGCATCATCCCATGAAATCAGTGTTGGTTTACCTTCAGCCGCTTTGACATAGTTGGAATTGTTTGAAGATAAAACAGTTTCCTTGCCGTTGTATGTGGAGTGAGAACGATACGAACTCGCCCAAGCACCGGAGCGTTTGCCTTTACGAGCAAACGGATCAAGATACCATAAGCCAATATGTTCACCACTATCAATATCTGTGACTTCCCAAACTTTGACGTCAGAATGATAAACAGGCACTTCTCCTTCGGCTAAAGGTGTAAATTTGTAATTAAACAATTGAGCTGCCACATAATGCAAAGCATCTGTCAGGTTGCCTAATTCCAGATATTGTTTGATTTCATTAGAGTCTAAATCATACTTTTGTTTGCGAACTTTTTCTGCATAGTATCGATAATCCCAGGGCTCGATTTTCACACCGTCCTTATCAGCTATTTTTTGCATATCGGCAACTTCTTCGTGCACTCGGGCAACGGCTGCCGGCCAAACGGCTTCCATTAAATTTAATGCGTTTTCAGGTGTTTTCGCCATACGGTTCTGCAAACGCCACTGTGCATAGTTGTCATAACCAAGCAGGTTGACCCTATCACGACGGAGCTTCAGTATTTTTGAAATGACTTGGTTATTATCAAACTCATCAGCATTATCGCCACGTGAGTAGTAATTGGTCCAGACGGTTTTACGCAACTCTCTTTCATCAGAAAAAGTTAAAAACGGATCCATGGATGAGCGTGTATTCACGACAACATACATTCCCGGTTTCCCACGGGCTTCAGCGGCTGCTCCAGCAGCATCAATAAATGATTGTGGAAGTCCGCCTAATTGATCTTTAGACAGAAAAGTATCGTAATTTTCTTCATCGTGTAAAATATTATTAGCAAATTGAGTATAAAGTTCAGATAGTTCTTTATTAATTTCTGCGTATTTTTTCTTTTTCTCATCATCCAGTTCGGCCCCACTCATGGCAAAACCTTCATAAGTGAGTTGAACAACACGTTGTTGATCTTCATCCAAAGGATTTTT
>JAGRJO010000170.1 GCA_020442725.1 Lysobacterales bacterium | reverse complement strand
CATAGCATGGATTGATAACTATTTAGAAAATGGAGGAACATTGCTTTTAGTATCACACAGCATATATCACGTCCAAAAATTGTGTAAACATGCTCTTTGGTTAGAAAATGGTAGAATAAAGAAATATGGAGATTCATTTGCTGTATCACAGGAATATCAAAGTCATTATGAAAAGAAAGGTGAAAACAAGACAACTGCAATCAACAAGGATATGACGAATTATCATGTTGAAAGTTTAAGAATATTGAATAAAGATGGCAAAGATATCAGTTTTATAGAAACTTATGATGACTTGATTGTTAAAGTAAGGGTTTACTCGCCCGACGAAAGAGTGCCTGGATTGGTTCTTGGAATTGTTAGGAAAGATATTCCAGTCTATGGAACAATATCAGAAAAGCATAAACCCAGGGCAATAAAAATATCTAAAAATAGTTATGAATTTAAAATAACTTACAGGAAATTAAAACTTCTTTCTGCTGACTATGAAATTAAAGCACATGCTATGGATCCAGAATGTCTAAGATTGATGGATGAAGTTATAAAACCACTAAGGGTTCAATCTAACACTACAGATATGGGAGTAGTGGAACTTGAAACTGATTGGAGTAATAATGATTGATATTGTAATTCCAATCTATAATGCTTTTGAAGAATTGAAAGATTGTTTAAAAAGTGTTGAAAATAACTTAGAAAAAAACATAAGGGTGATTCTAATCAATGATGCTTCAACAGATGAAAGAATGGATTCTTATCTGAAAAAAAAAGCAGAAAAAAACGCATGGTTATACATAAAGCACGAGGTCAATCAAGGTTTTGTGAAAACTGCTAATGAAGGTTTAAGATTAAGTGGAAATCACACAATTTTATTGAATTCCGACACAATCGTAACGAGAGACTGGGTTAAAGCATTTGAAAAAGCAATAGCTAGTATCTCAAATTTAGGAACAGCAACTCCTTGGTCAAATAATGCTGAAATCTGTTCATTTCCAGATTTCTTGAAAAACCAACCTGTACCGAAGAGTTTAAATGAGTTGTCAAAAATAATATTTGAATCACATCAACCAGAGTACCCGGAAATTCCGACAGCAGTGGGTTTCTGTATGTTGATTACTTCTTTGGCAAAAGAGAAAGTTGGATATTTTGACGAAGATCATTTTGGTCATGGTTATGGTGAAGAAAATGATTATTCTCTTCGTGTCAGTCAAGCAGGATTAAGAAATGTGCTTTGTGATAACACTTATGTTGCACATATCGGAAATAAATCTTTTAGTGATTTAAGACTGAAACCGAATGAAAACACAATGCAGCGATTATTACAAAAGCATCCTGATTATTTATATAAAATTCAAAAATATATTGAAAATGATCCGCTTTCTGGTTTGCGTGAAACGCTTTTGCACAGGATAAATAAATCTGAATGTAAATTATAAATATAATAATAAAAATGGATAAAGAAAAAAAATTAGATTTTACCGGTGAGAGGTTCACACCGGAATGCGTCAGAGAAATCTGGTATGAGCATTATCATCGATATGCTTTTGCGTGCCATCTAGTAAAAAATAAAACCGTTCTTGATGCCGCTTGCGGCGAGGGTTATGGAAGCAATATTTTGGCTACTGAAGCTAAAAATGTTACGGGGTTAGACATTGACTTTGAAAGTATTAATCACGCAACCTCTCGGTATAATAAAGAAAATCTTTCATTTGTTCAGGGTTCTTGTACTGAGCTCCCTTTTGAAGCTCAATCTTTTGATGTAATTGTATCATTTGAAACATTGGAGCATTTAAAAGAGCAAAGCCAAATGTTGTCTGAGTTTAAAAGAGTGTTGAAAAGTGATGGATTACTAATAATTTCAACTCCAGATAAGAAACATTATTCAGATGCAACCGGATTCACTAACGAATATCATCTGAAGGAATTATATAAAGAAGAGTTTGAGATTTTACTAGGAGATTATTGGAAAAATGCAATATGGTATTCACAAGCAATGGCTTTTCACTCGATATTAGAGAAACATAATTCTTCAAAAACATCATATAAAACAGATGTTCTAACTGAAGAACAGTTTGATACTCAAAAAGACATAATAAAACCAATGTATTATGTCGTTGTAGCAGGAGATAATTTGAGAGGCTTGAGTTTGCCTGATATACATATGTTTGCAGATATCCAGCAATCAGTTTATGAACATTACAACAAAACAATTAGAGATTACATTTATTTAGCCAATAAGCATAATGATTTGCTTAAAGAACATGAAAAAATGTTTTCAATCCCCATAATAGGTAGAATTTTTAGATATATAAATAAGAGGGTATAGATGGAGTTTGAATTTAATTTTGGGTCGCAAACTGTTTCTAAGGGCATTAAAGCAGGTCAGGAACTTTATGCATCAGTATCTGGGGTTGTGCTTCCACTTTCGCCCGAAGAACTGGTTTTTATGAATAAAGAAACAGGAGAAAATCATGTAATGACACATCAAGTCCTACATGCTCTGAGCCTATGCCAGAATTTCAGACCACTAAATCAACATATTTATAATATCAGTCAATCGATACCTGAACTCAAAAATCAAACTCAAGCAATTGAGAAAGTGGCAGAGTTTTTAATAAAAAATAAACTTCTGATTGAAGACAAGGATTGGATAAATCAAATATCTGCTCAACAAAAGCATGATGAAGTTCAGTCAGCAGGTTTGGTCATTAGGACATGTGATCGTCCCGGTCAATTGAAAAGAATGTTACAGTCATTAGTTAAATATCAAGATAAATTCGGTACTAATCATTCAGTTCAAATTTATGACGATTCAACCTCTGAAAAAAAAGAAAAAGAAATTGAGTCTGTTTGTAAGGACTTTTCTAAATCTTTAAAAATAAGTTTTTATGGAAAATCATGGCAGAGTCAATTTGTGAACATGTTAAAGAGCGAATTTTCCGAATCGATAGACGAATTAGATTGGTTGCTTCAAAAGAATAATGATGGTTTTACCGGCGGAAGGGTATGGAACTTTGCATTGCTTAACAATGCCGGAAAGAAGTTTTTGTTCTATGATGATGATTATATTTTTGAGCCTAGGATCATTGAAGAGTCACAATCTGTCGATTTAGATGGAAGACTGGGGTTAAGTGTTGGATTTGCGAATAATTTATCTGAAATCAGGGACTCTTCACAAGAATATGATAGGGATGTTCTATCAGAAATGTTGGATACCTGCGGAAAATCAGTAGGGAATTGGCTTACTGAATCAAAAATAGAGATTAACTCTGTAGAGAATTTAAATTTACTCGAGTTACAAAGGATTGACAATAGCTCGACAATTAAATTTACAGGTAATGGCACATGGGGTAGCCCACGTTCAGACTCAAACTATTGGTTATATAACTTAGATGAAAACCAGAAACATGAATTCTGGAAATCGAGAGAAAATTATCTCGACAATATAGAAGCATCAAATCTCATGCACTATACCGAAAACTATGAGTTTTTGGGATTAACGAAGTTTTCTCCATCTGCGATTGATAATTCAACTTTAATGCCATTTGCATTTCCTGTTGAAAGAGTTGAAGATCATTTCTTTAACGCAGTGTCATTATTCTGCTATCCTAATCAAGTATCTTTGCATTACCCTTTTATGATGGGGCATATTCAAAACTCAAAAAGAGATCGTGCAAACTCAAACCATATAGCAATAAAGCCAAATTTTAATAAGTTCATTGCAGATTTTTCTTTGACATTACTGGATAGTACGGATGCAAAAGATCCTGTATTACGTATGAAAACTTTATCGAAGTACATTTTAGGCTTGGCTGATTCGAGTGATGAAAACATACATAATCGGCTCAAGGAATATTTATCACAAATGCGATCAGATGTTATTTTGAGTATGCAAGAACAGATGAGAAAGTCTCCCGATGCTCCTGTTTATTGGCAGGCCGATGTGAGAGAAATTGTTGAGGCTAATGGGAAAGCTATCATTCAAAATGGTGTTCCTGTACTTAACGGTTGGGGAGATAATTTAAGTAAAGAAGAGTGCGTCAACATGGCTCGCAAAAAAATTACAGATGTAGCTCGGGCAATGGAACTATGGCCTGAGTTGTGGAGTTTCTGCCAAACAAATAAATGATTTCCTGTTCTATTGTTATCGTTAATTTCAATACAGGTGAACTGTTAAAGGATTGCGTGGCCTCGGCAATTACAAATGATTTTGTCAATCGAATTGTTGTCGTTGATAATTACTCCACAGATAACAGCATGGAGCTACTCATGGATAGTGAAAAGCTGACCAAAATTTATCGTGATATTAATCCGGGATTTGCTTCAAGTTGTAATCTGGGAGCTGAAAAAGCAAAAACAGAATTCTTATTGTTTCTAAATCCCGATTGTATTCTTTTGGATAAAGAAACAATTTCTACATTAATAAATAATTTACAGCAAAATGCAAATTCTGCAATTGCAGGTTGTTTGATATTAAATCCTGATGGCTCGGAACAAAGAGCTGCTCGTAGAAGGTTGCCAACGTTCTGGCGAGCTATTAAAACATACAGTCGAGTCGAAAAACTAGCTTATCTATGTAGCTGTTTTGCCGGAGTTAATTTATCACATCAGAAAATGCCAAATAGTGTTCATGCTGTAGAGGCGATATCCGG
>JAGRJO010000016.1 GCA_020442725.1 Lysobacterales bacterium | reverse complement strand
CAACTACAAACTCAGGTTTAATATTGAGGGTTTCAGACTCATCAGAATCCTGCTCAAAGAGATCCTGTGTTGCGGAAATTTTATCGTTTGAAGGAGTGATTTTCTCTTTAACGATGCTTTTTTTGAACTCATGTGTGAGTAACGGTGGCGGATTATCATTTTCATGTAAAATCAAATCCTGTGAATGTTGCGGTTTATATTCGGACAAAGTGTCTAAAGCATTAAAAACCGTGCCACACGAGCTGCAACGAACCATTGCCGCCGCTGCCACCAGCTCGTCAACACTCACTTTAAAAATTTCTCCGCAACCCCTGCATTGAGTAAACATCTGATAAATCCGAAATAATTAACAATAACCCTTATTTTCTTCGGGCATAAACTGAAGCCCAATCATCTTTAAAATTCACTTGAAAGTCAACAAATGAGGGACTAAATTTTTCAACTATTTCATCAGCTTGTTCTGCCAGAATGCCCGACATAATTAAGTGTCCGCCGCTGGCAAGCATGGTATAAAATGTATCAACAAGAGTCATCAATGGTTTTGCCAGAATATTGGCTAAAATTACATCCTGATTTTTTACATCTTCAAAATTACCCGGTTGAATGATTTCAATTCCATCTTTGACGTGATTTTTTTTAGCGTTATCAAGTGTCGCAGTGATTGCCTGAGGATCAATATCTGTACAAAGAGCTCTTTTCGCTCCGTGTTTGAGAGCTGCAATTGCAAGGATTCCTGAGCCGCAACCAAAATCAATCACGTTCAAATTCTCAAGATTGTTATTATCAATCCAGTCCAAACACAATGCGGTTGTGGCATGAGTCCCTGTACCAAAAGCTAAACCGGGATCGAGAAAAATATTGACGGCTTTTTCATCTTCGGCTTTAAACTCGCTGGGAATAATCCAGGTACTTGCTCCGAATTTCATGGGTTTGAAATGTTCCAGCCATGTTCTTTCCCATTGTTGATTTTGCAGCCGCTTGATTTTTGCATTGCGAGAATATTGCTTTTCGACAGCTTCACAGATTTGATTTTCATCATAATCAGTAGTGAACATACCGGTCATTTCAATGTCTTGCCACAATGGCATTTCACCCGGAGCCGGTTCAAGAATGGCGACATCTTCAGCGTCTTCAAAAGTTACCGAGCAAGAACCTAATGAGAATAAAAATTCCTCAATTTCGTCAACTTCGTTGTTCTGACAAGGAATTTTTATCTCAAAATAGTCATAATCCACTTTATTTATCCTTCTCCAGTAATTTTTCCAGATAGTGGATATTCTTGCCACCCTCTACAAACCCTCGATCGTACATGATTGTTTGTTGCAAAGGAATGTTGGTTTTAATTCCGGAAACTACCGTTTCTGCTAATGCCAACCTCATACGTTTAATGGTTGTGTTACGGTCTTCGCCACGAACAATAATCTTGCCAATCATTGAGTCGTAATTCGGAGGAACTTTATATCCGTCATAAACGTGTGAATCCACTCTCACACCGGGACCGCCCGGTGCATGAAACACATCAATTGTACCGGGACTTGGCATAAAAGTTTTGGGGTCTTCAGCGTTGATCCGGCATTCAATCGCATGTCCTGTGAGGACAATATCACTTTGTTTGATGGCTAGTTTTTCACCGGCTGCAATCAGTAACTGTTGTTTGATTAAATCAACACCAGTGATTGCTTCAGTGACCGGATGTTCCACCTGAATCCGAGTATTCATCTCGATAAAGTAAAATTCACCTTCATCGTACAAAAACTCAAAAGTACCTGCGCCTTCATATCGGATACGTTTACAAGCTTCAACACAAACAGATCCAATTTTTTGGCGTTCTTCCTCAGTGATTCCGGGAGCCGGAGCTTCCTCAACCACTTTTTGATGACGACGTTGCATGGAACAATCCCTTTCGCCCAAATGAATCGCATTTCCATGTTTATCAGAAAGCACTTGAATCTCAATGTGTCTCGGATTCTGCAAATATTTTTCCATATAAACAGTTCCGTCCCCGAAAGCGGCTGCTGCTTCGGTTTGGGTCATTTTAATGGCGTTATTCAATGCTGCCTCAGTATGAACCACTCGCATACCACGACCACCGCCACCGGCTGCCGCTTTAATAATTATCGGGTACCCAATTTTTTTGGCAATTTTCAGATTTCTCTCAATATCATCTGTCAATGGTCCATCTGAGCCGGGAACACAAGGCACACCGGCGGAACGCATGGCTTCGATAGCCGCAACTTTGTCGCCCATCAAACGAATGGTATCAGCACGAGGACCAATGAAAGTGAATCCAGATTTTTCAACTCTTTCAGCAAAGTCTGCGTTTTCAGCGAGGAATCCATACCCGGGATGAATTGCTTCAGCATCAGTAACTTCGGCTGCGGCAATGATTTTTGGCATGTCCAAATAGCTGTTAAGCGATGGCGGTGGTCCGATACATACTGATTCATCAGCCATACCAACGTGTTTTTGATTCCTGTCAGCTGTTGAATGAACAGCAACAGTTTTGATTCCCATTGTATGACAGGCACGCAGTATTCGGAGTGCGATTTCGCCACGATTGGCGATGACTACTTTTGAAAACATGGCAACAACCTAACTAATTACAAACAATGGTTCATCAAACTCAATGGGTTGACCATTTTCCACCAGAATCTTAGTCACTGTGCCACTAAACTCTGACTCGATTTGATTAAACATTTTCATTGCTTCGACAATGCAAAGAGTGTCGCCCACTTTAACTTTTTGCCCAACTTTGACAAACGGATCGGCTTCAGGAGATGAAGATGCATAATATGTGCCAACCATCGGACTACGTTGGATGTGCCCACTTTCTTCTCGAACCGATGATTCGTTACTGTTTTCGGTATTTTCAAGAGGAGCTGATTCTGCTGCTTTTGCAGTGGCAACAGGCTGAGCAACAACGGACACGGGTTGCGCAGTGGCAACGCTTTGTGAATGTCTTGAAAGCCTGACTGACTCTTTTCCTTCATGAATTTCCATTTCTGCCAAAGACGAACTTTCCAACAGCTCGATAAGTTTTTTGATTTTTCTGATATCCATGCGGTGTCCCCGATTGATTATTTGTTATTTGATTCGATAATGTATTCTAACGCCAGCCTGTATCCGCTAGCTCCAAGCCCTGTAATAGTGCCTTTGGCAATATCTGAAAACCAGCTTTTATGTCTGAATTCTTCGCGTGCAAAAATATTTGACAGATGCACCTCAATAAAAGGTATTTGCGTGGCTAACAAAGCATCCCTGATTGCTACGCTGGTGTGTGTAAACGCTGCCGGATTAAAGATCATCCAGTGATTTTTTTCACCTAACAAAGATTGTATTTTTTCAATTATCTCATATTCACGATTGGATTGAAAAAACTCCAATTCAATATCACATATTGAATGTTTTGCTGTAAACTCCGTCAAATCGGTCTTTATATCCTCTAAAGTTTGTGAACCATAAATTTCCGGTTCTCTTTTCCCCAAAAGATTCAGATTCGGACCGTTTATAACAGAAACTTTCAACATAAATTCAGTGTATGTGACGCTAAAATGCCTTTAAAAGAACTGATTGTGCATAAAAACAACCTTAATGTCTAGAAAAACACTGTTTTTAACATTGATACGACATTTGGCTCAAACGTTCGTTTTAGTTGTTGTTTCGCAATGATGCTATTAACAAAAGTGAATTATTTTTGCTATACTGCCATGAAATAACTCAATGTGGAAAATAACCATGAAAACACTGATTCTGTTTATATTTGTTCTGATTATGCCTGTTTCTGTCTTTGCTGAGCAAGAAACGGCAAAAGAAACACAGGAGAACTCTCCACCGGGTACGGAAATTGTATTAGCTAACTTAAAAGTTTCCAAAGGAAAAGTTCAACTCAGTAATCCGCAAAATGTGACTTCGAGAACGGGTTATGATTCCCAACCTGTTTTTATGGAAAAGGATAAATACATCTATTTTACACGCTTCATTAATAAACAGTCGGATATTTACCGCTTGAATCTAAAAACCAGAGAAGCCACTCCATACATGCGAACTCCACAGAGTGAATATTCAGCAACTGAAATAGCTGATCGCGACGGAATTAGTGTGGTTCGTGTCGAATTAGATAAAAAATCGGATGGTAGCGATGCACAACACGTTTACTGGTTACACAAAAAAGGCAAGCAAGACAAAGCAGCATTAATGAGCGATATGGACAATATCGGCTATCATAACTGGACCGGTAAAAATCAACTGTGGATGTTTATTATCAATGGTGAGCAAGGCGATTTGTATTATCAAACCACCGGTAAAAAGCCAAAACTCATGGCATCCAATATTGGCAGAACCCTCAAACCGGATGAAAAATACAAAAATATGTACTTTGTCGATAAATCCATGGATAACTGGTGGATTAGCAAGTTTGACACCAAGAAATTCAAAAAAAGCAAAATTATAAAACTTCCGCAAGGTGTGGAAGATTTTGAAATGGACAAAAAAGGTAACTTCTGGTGCGGAAAAGACAACACGCTTTATTTCAGTGAAAACGGTAATAACTGGATGATTGCCCATGAATTCAGTATTCCGGGATTATCAGGAATCAGCCGAATCGCAGTCAGTAAAGATATGGAAAATATCGCTATCGTTTTCAACGAAAATTAAAAACCAAGCAAAGCGCTTGTAGCTCAGCAGGATAGAGCAGCCGCCTCCTAAGCGGCAGGTCGGACGTTCAAATCGTCTCAAGCGCGCCAACCCCATTTCCAGAGTAATCCAGTACCGTCCAAAATACCTCTTAAAATTCAGTAACTTATTCTAATTATTTGTCCAGAAAAGTCCAGAATAATCCATTGAAATCCACAAAAAAAAGGGGTACAATTAGGGGTATAAGCGTTTTTAACGAATATTTGTACCCCTTTTTAGTTCCGATTTATACCCCTTTTATGGCAAAAACTCAGTACAACAAAAAGCTATTAACCAAGTCTGGAATCGAAAGTTTCAAGCCTAAAAGCAAGCAATACAAAAAAAGTGACAGCGACGGGCTTTATCTGTTAATTCATCCCAACGGCTCAAAATATTGGAGAATGAAATACATACTTTTTGGCAAGGAAAAAACCTACTCCATAGGTAAGTACCCTGATATTTCATTATCCCATGCCAGAGAAGCCAGAAATGAGGCTAAAAGGCTAATTAACAAAGGTATTGACCCCACTCAAGATAGAATCAGACAGAAACAAGAAGTCGAGAAACAGGCGACAGGCACATTTAAGAAAATTGCCCTGCAATGGCATCAACATAAAACCAAATACGATTGGAAAGCAAATAATTCTCGTGAAATCCTGAGTGCTATGGAAAGAGAACTATTTCCACATATTGGCTCAATGCCGGTCAAAGACATAACCACACGAACTCTCAAAAGAGTTTTAAAGCGAGTAGAGAACAGAGGCTCACTCGAATTACTCAGAAAATTAAAACAATGGTGTGTCAATATTTTCAATCTTGCCATTGAAGATGAACATATTCAACACAATCCGGCAACGGTGATAACCATTCCCAAGAGGACAAAGAAAAACTTCAACTGCATTGAACTGGAAGAATTTCCAAAGTTGATAAGAGACATTCGCAATTATGACGGTGACTTGGTAATCAAGTACGCAATGCAACTCACATTGCTAACAGCACTTCGGACAGAAGAACTCCGCAAAGCTGAATGGAAAGAAATCGACTTTGAAAATAAAGTCTGGACTATTCCGGCACAACGACTCAAATGGTGGCGAAAGTACAAAGATGTGGACAAGGTTCACATAGTGCCATTATCAAAACAGGCTATTGAATTATTCCGCAAACTGCAAGAAATCAACGGTCATAGAAAATATGTCTTTGCTTCCTTGGTTAAGCCAACTCAAGCGGTAGCCAATAACAGTATGCTTTTCACCTTGTATCGCCTCGGGTACGCTCAGCGAATGACAATCCACTCTTTCAGGCGACTGTTTTCAACTTCTGCCAATGATGCCGGAAAAAACAGAGACCACATAGAAGCAGCACTTTGTCACCGATTGGAAACGTCCGTGCATTCTGCTTACAACAAATCAACTTATGTGGAACAAAGAAAAGGACTGATGCAATGGTGGGCGGATCACATCGACAGACAAGTGACAAAATCGGATGTAATACCGATTGATAAGGTTAAAAAGAATTGATGAACAAACCAAGTCCTAGAGTAGCTCTCGAAAAGCGGACTCTTTCACCGCCCGGGCTTGGTTTTTAATTGAAAGGTATCACGGGAAAGGGTGATTATGAGTAAAAGAGCAATAGATAAAATCCCAAAATTAAATGGCGACTGTAAATTCATAAGAATGCCTGATGAGTTTGATTATGAGAAATACAGGGAATTAAGTTATGAAACCGACCTCGATAAATGGGCTTATGAATTTCAATGCAGACAGAAAAACGGTGCAGACAAATCAGATGTTTCTCAATTCATTTCTGTTAAGGATTTTCATGTACATTTAAGATTTTCTGAAACAAAAATTGACAATACATACTCAGGTAAAAGCCATTGGGTAAATGGAGTTTATACTCATAATGATTTTTCAATGAACGCCCCTAATAGTTATTTAATAGGCAAAACTCTAAGAAGTATTGAAGATTCGGGTGCTATTTCCACTAATGATGAAAATTACGAGAACAATAAAGAAAAATATCCTATAACCACAACAAGAATCCACCCGGTTGACGGAGGAAAATTACACTTTATAAGCGAAAAAGACTTTTGTAAGTTTGTAGAATTACAATCTAAATATAAATTCAATAGAGCATTTATGGTAAACCTTGAAATGCCGACTGAAATATTAGTAAATCAGATAAGAGAGTTTATTAATTCAGAAAAAACTAAAATCAAAGCAGATGAAACAGTTATTGCAGACAAGATCAAAAAACTTAAGATTAAGAACAAAAACAACACTATCACTACTCAAGAAACACGCCAACTTAATAACTTGACAAGCAAAAGATATAAAGCAGTCAATGGACGAAAGTTTAGGGAGTTAGATGTTCCCCGTATGAGAAATACGGATGATAAAACCCCATATCTGTATTGGGCGATAGGACTTGCATGTTATGACTTAATAAATGACTTCCAATTCACTCAAGCAGATGTGTATCGCAAGTATCTTTGTTATTTACAATTTGGAGAACAAGATTTTTATGCAACACCTGATCACAATATTTTAAATACAACTCTTTATACAGTACAAAAGATGATTAATAACGGCTGGAAAAAACTAACTGGAAAGCCTTGAATTTATTATATTCTATGGGTTAACACACACACTTAACCCAAGTATTAAATGTTTACTATCAACAACATATACTTTTAAAACCTAAAATCAATTTCTAAACTATCCCCACAAGTCCAAGAAATAACTATTTCGTTTCTTGGTTTTATTAACTAACTTGTGAGGTAAATATGATCGAAAAACTATTAAGACTCCCAGATGTTATAGACATGACGGGCAAGTCAAAGTCTGCAATCTATGACGACATGAAGAACGGCTCTTTCCCCAAACCTATACGCTTGGGTGCCCGGGCAGTTGCTTGGAAACTGAGCTCTATCCAAAGGTTCATTGAAAGCCTTTCCACTGAGGAGGCAGCATAATGAAGTTATCACCGCAAAAAACCAGAATGCTACAGGCATTATTAGACAAGCCTCACACATCCAGAGAACTGATGATTGCAACAGGCTGCAATAATCCTGCCGACCATGTTCAGCACTTCCGAAAAAATTACGGATTTCATATTCAATGCAAAATGATTCCGTTTGTTAATCGAGATGAAAAGACTATTTCCATAGGGGAATATTCAATCTTGGAGTGTGAAAGAGAAAAGGCTCAAAGGTTACTGGAAGCGGCGGCAACCACTTCCAGTGATGTAATTAGCAACTTACCAAAGACAACTAATGACGAAGCTAAGTATAACATAATAACCTCCTCTGAAAGCAATAAAAAGGAATTAGCGGAGGAACTGTTACATGAGTAATATTATTGAACTAAATCCTGTTGCTGAACTTAGAGCCAGTCAAAAGGCTCAGGAAAACAAAGTCAAGGACATAATGAACAGCTACTTCGTAAGAATCCCGGAGGGAGACTACGAGGCTACACTTACCCATTATTACACCTGCAATATTCACGGTGATGACAAAGTTGTGTTCTTGTTTACTATTATTGATTTTGGCGATTATCACAATGTGATTATTCCAAGATTTTACCCGGTTAAACGAGTTATCGGCAAAAAGGGAATGAACGGTCGGTTTATTCCCAAATGTTCACCAACATCTGCATTTATCAAGGATTATTATTCAATGTACCCAACAGCTCCAAAGTTAAGACCGGATAGAGTTCCAATGACTAAGTTAATGGATAAACCATATCTTATAACAGTAGGAGATGTCAGACACGGAAGCGATAAGAAAAAAGTACACCCTGAACAGGTCATATACTCAACTGTTAGAGAGGTAAAATTAAATTAAAAAGATTTTTTTTTAATTAGTTTTTGTTTTAATTTTAGTTACAACAAGAACAACAACAAGAGCAACTTAAAAACAGCAATCTGATAGCTTTTAAACTATTGCAAAAAAAGGGTTTGAGAGGGATTGAGAAGAACAAGTTTTATGGCAAAGGATTTTTAACAAATAACCATTGGGATAATGTTTTGGTTATATTACAAAGAAACTAAGAAACGGGGCAATCTTCACCGGTTGCCCTCCCAAAAAAGAGACAAAGAATTATGAACAAACAAGAAAAAAAAGCGACATTCAAAACAGAATGCTGGAACTGCACTGGATCAGGAAATCCCAAAGCCCCGAAAGGACTTGTAATTAACATCCGCAACTGTAAAAAAACAGAGTGCGAATCATGGCAACACAGGAACTACAAATGAGGATTAACAGACACATAGGCACGGGGGTAGGTTTGAAACTTGAGGCACACAATCACCGATACGCGCCCTGAGGGAGGTTTTCACTCCCCCATTATAAAATTTTGAAATAAGAGAATAAAACAATGACAGACAAGCCAAAAAACTCAATTACAAGTATTTCACACAATGGCAAAAATAAAGCCGTTGGCAACCCTCCTGATTACTTTACTGACGATTTAAAGGAAATATGGCAGGAAATAAAAAACAATGCAATAAATGGAGTATTTTTCAAAAGCGACCGATTGATATTAGAGTCAATATGCCATCTAGTAGATTTGATGAGAACACCCGGAGAGGAAATGACAGCCGAACATCATGAGGTTTTGATTAATTGCCTAGATAAATGTGGAATGACTCCTGAATCAAGGCAAAGATTAGGATTATAAATTTAAAGAGGTAAACATCATGCCAAAACCCAGAAAACCAACCGCCATAATGAATTTGAACGGAGCTTATAAAAAGAATCCGAGCAGGAGGCGAGAGAACGAACCAAAGATTGATAAGCTGGTAGGCAATCCTCCTGCCTACTTTGACAAAGAACAATCTGCAATGTGGCATGAGATAAAATCATGCCTTGTAGAGGGCGTAGCGTTGCTCAGTGACAAGTTTTCTCTGGAAATCCTTTGCAATACCCTTGTAGAGTACCGGAGAAATCCCTTTGAGTTTACAGCGGCGGATAAAGCCCAACTCAGAGCCATGTTAAACAGCTTTGGCATGAGTCCGGGTAGTAGAGCCGGTATAGAGATACCTAGGTCCAATGATGATAACCCTTTTACAAAATTCATGAATATGTAGAGCCTCAAGTGGAAAATCGGCTTGAGGGTTAATCTTATTCTGTTTTTCCGGATGGGGCTTTAAAGTATTGGTAAATCACAACTCAGCAGCTAATTCAGGGTGATTATTGAGTAACTTGGCTAAAGATAAAACAACACCACTTGCCTCGATCCGTCCTTGTTCCCAATCTCGAAGTGTGCCAATAGGTGTTTTAATCAATTCAGCAAATTCAAGTTGATTCATGGATAATTTATTGCGAACATTCTTTAGCAGAATATTAGTGGGAGTATGAGCCACAAAATTACCGGTATTGAGTTCTGCCAGTGATTCTTTTAACCCGGGCAATTCATGACCGGCATCAACTTCGGCAGCTTCAACCATTTTATCAATTTCTTTTTTGTTCATATCAAGCCTCATCAATTAGTTTCTTCTTCTCATTGGGTGAAATATCAGACTTATCCTTTTTACGATAAGCAAGAAGCAACACAACTTCACTTTCCGTCATATTCAGGTAAATTATGCGATTACCACCTCGTTTGCCAGTACCCTTGCCAGACCAGCGAAGTTTACGCAATCCATTACCACCGGGTATCACATCACCGGCATTGTAGTTAATCGAAACATACTCAATCAAATTATCAATCTCGATTTCCGACATGATTTCACGAGAAGTTTTGATAAATGTACTCGTTTCAATGACTGTTTTCATGTTTATTCCCTATTATACGGATAATCCGTAGTTATTCAAGTTTTCAATAAATTATTATAGTTGAGAAAATTTTACTTTCTGCTTGATCGTCAATTATCCATCATTCCATGCTCAGCCATAGAAAAGGTTTTTGAATGACCTACAATAACATGATCAAGCACTCTGACATCTATCAATTCCATTGTTTGAATTAAACGGGAAGTTATTATTTTATCTGATGTGCTTGGTTCAATATTTCCTGATGGGTGATTGTGAGCAAAGATAACGGCACCGGCATTTAACTCTAACGCCTTTTGAGCAATTATCCGTGGATAGACATTGGTTTTGTTGATAGTTCCATGAAAGAGTTCTTCAAATTTAATAAGCCGGTTCTTGTTATTTAAAAACAAACAGGCGAATGTTTCATTTTTTCTCAGCCTAAACCTTGTAAGTAAATATTTCTTTGTTATTTGAACATCTGTAAATGTCGTTTTTGATTCATATTTGATTTTGTTTTCCATTACACTCATCATCGTGTCCATGATGAAGTCAAAATTAGAAGGATTGGTTAATTGTTTTGTCAGGTTTTTTGTAGCTGCAATATTCATTGTTTTTTCCTCTTATTTTTGATTAAAAAATTGTCTGTTTATCTGAAAATTTAAGAGAAAAAGGGGTATAAATGTGGGGTATAAATTTATGATACTTTTTTTATTTTATTTAATATCAATAAGTTAAATGTATCATGTGTCGCATCTCAAGCGCGCCATCTTTTAGTATTTATATTAACTATTAAGAACCATCCACGCTTGGTGATATTTTTTCACTCTTTGCAGGTCGTCGGGATTCAGTGATTTAAGTCTGAGGATGTTAATATTATCTTCCAGGTCGGCGATTTTGACTTTCTTTGCTAAAGGATTAAATTTGACTCGTTCGATAAATTCCTGATAGGATTCGCCGTCAATTTTGGTTAAGGATTTAACCGCATTGACGACATGTTCAGGTATTCCCTGAGATAATAATGTTTCATCGGAAAAATCGGAGTCTTCAATCACATCATGCAAAAGGGCAACCGCTTTTTCGTCATCTGATTTCATCTTGCTCATTAAACGTAACGGATGAAGAATATAGGCTTCGCCCGATTTGTCGGTTTGTCCGCGATGGGCTTGCAGGGCGATTTCCAGAGCTTTTTCTATCAGTTTCATGATACAGGATTAAATTGAAAATTTATCTCTCCATTCTATATCAACTGACTGATTTATTATATCGTTTTATTCAAAGCCATCGGCAAATATCAAATCGTTATCATCATATTCAAACGCTCCAAGGTCAAACAGTCCCAGACCATCCGATACGTTTGGATTATCAACACCACGGGGGCGGTTTTGAAAATCAGTACCCGGTTGATAGTTGCTGTCATCACAGAAACTGTTTTGAGCATAAACTCCACCACCATTATTTGTGGCAGTGTTATTTGCTAGTGTAACTGGCTGAGTGTTGTTGCCAATTGTTCCACCAGTGTTGATATTGCCCATCAAAACAAGTCCGGCAGCCAAATCCAAATAAACCCCACCTCCATTCTGGCTTGCAG
Source organism: Lysobacterales bacterium (assembly GCA_020442725.1). Classification (GTDB taxonomy): domain Bacteria; phylum Pseudomonadota; class Gammaproteobacteria; order Xanthomonadales; family Marinicellaceae; genus NORP309. Next base: position 8,983 of record JAGRJO010000016.1, on the reverse strand, counting down.
TATTATTGACTATGCCTCTGGGAAGTGTATCGGGATCTGAGCTTCCTGAATACATTACCACTTCACAACCATTGACAGCATAAATTCCACCACCTTCTTCAGCGGTATTCCCAATAATAACAGAGTTATGTATTTCAATGATTCCATTGGAGTCACCAATTTCAATTCCATGACCATTATTACCAAAAATAGTATCGGTTCCACCGGTAATTTCAAGGTTATACAGTCTGACATTGGGCTCACTAATTGAATCTATTGTTATGGTAGCCGCCCCCAGGGAAACGGATCCATCAATCTCTGTATTTGGACCTAAAGCATTGTCCAGACTGGCTTGAAGACACGATGTATAACCGCCTTTGATATCAATAGAGCCTGAAATTAAAATATTTTCAGTAAATGTCTGGTTGTTTAATACTCTTATCTCACTATCACCAAAATCAATGGCCGCCTGTATGGTTGTGTAATTATAGGTTCCAAATCCCGGAGATGAACCTACTGAAACCCATGCTTGTACCTGCGATGTAAAGATAATTAAAAATATTGATGTGATGGTTATTCTAAACATTTTTGCACCTATTAAGTTGTTGATACTTAATACATACAAAAAAGCGAATCGAATCACCTCATTTAATTTTAATTATTTTTCTCAGGGATAAACAAATCTCACATTTTGCACCAAATCCGAATGCAAACTTTGACTGACAGGGCAGGTGAGGGCGGCTTTTTCGAGAATTTTTCGGGTTTTATCATCAAAGTTTTGATTTAATGTCATTATGACTTCAACTTGGCTGATTCGTCTGGGGTTTTCACTCATGTGCTTTACCACATCGGCATGAGTGCCGCTAAGGTCGATGTTCATCGACTCGGCTTTAATTCCCATAATCGTCATCATACAACTGGCTAATGCGGTTGCGACCAAATCGGTTGGAGAGAAGGCTTCTCCCTTTCCGTGGTTATCAACCGGAGCATCAGTGATAACTACTGAATTTGATTGTAAGTGGACAGCGTGTGTCCGCAATTGTCCTTGGTAATTTACTTTAGATGTCATAAGTCGTCATATTTATTGTTGTTAGTATTTTTCCAGAAAAGATGTGATTTTTGCATGGCCTCATGAAGGATGGTGTCTTTCGCATATTCACCATTTATCAGTTCGCCTGCCGGTTTTTCACAGAGAATTTCAAGAGCCTGAGTAATATGTGTGACGGCATGGACTGCGAAGTTTCCATCTTTTACTGCTTGCTGAACATCATCACGCAACATTAAATCTCCGGCATTGGATTGTGGGATGATAACCCCTTGAGTTGTTGTTAAACCTTGTGACAAGCAAGTGTCATAAAAGCCTTCGATTTTTTCATTCACTCCTCCAATGGCTTGCAATCGCCCGTGTTGGTCAATCGCACCGGTCATGGCGTATTCCTGACTAATTGGAATACCGGTAATTGCCGAAATCAAACAACAAAACTCAGCCCCTGATGCTGAGTCCCCATCAATTCCGCCATAGCTTTGTTCGAACGCAATCGAAGCACTAAATGTCAGTGGATGTTTGGTTGGCAATAAATGTCTGAGCAAGCCAACCAAAATTTGAAAGCCTTTGGTATGAATCGAACCGGACATGGATGCCTGACCTTCGATATTCACCACACCGGCTCTTCCGGGAGCGACAGTTGCAGAAATTCGTGATGGAAAACCATAAACAATCGGCCCGGCATGAATCACCGCCAAACCGTTGATTTCGCCAACCAGTTTATCTTTAGTGAAAATATTGATAGTGCCGCTACTAATCATTTCCTGAAACTTTTTTGATGAAAGTCCGGCTCGTTTTTTGGTTCGGGCAATCGCTTGTTTGATATGTGTCCCGCTAATGATTTTCGCATTTGCATTTTCCGCCAGATAATGTCCTTCTCTGGCCAAATCAGCAACTCGCGAAAAATTTGTGGTGAGTTTGTCTTTTTGAGCACAGATTCGAGCACCATGTTCGACTAATGCGGCAATAGCCGACTTATCGAATGGCAACAAATTTTCTTCAGTCGCCAGTTTAGCAATGACGACGGCGTAATTATCATACCCTCGAAGATTGCGATTGATTACAGTATCAAAATCAACCAAAACCTTGAAGAGTTCAGGGAAATCAGGGTCGTAATTATCAAGCATGTAGTAAGTTTCAGAATCGCCGATCAAAATCACCCGAATGTTAACTTTAATTGGTTCGGGTTTTAAGGTTGGTTGTGAAAACGGCCATGCCATTTCAGCCGGAACAATCTCAAGCAATTGATTTTTTAGTGTGCGAATCAGTATTTTCCAGGCTCCGGGCTCGGATAATAAATCTCTGGCATCAAGAATTAAAAATCCGCCATCTGCGCGAAGCAAAGTTCCGGCAGTGATGCTCATGTGGTCGGATAGCTCGGGTCCTTTTTCACTCCATTTGGCTTCAATTGTTCCCAGTAATTTATTCAATGCAGGTACACGTTCTACAATAATTGGGCATCCGGTGTCTTTTTTATGGCAAACCAGAATATTGACGCTGTAGCGTAAGTGTGGATAAAACGAGTCCTTTTCCGAGTAAAAAAACTGTTCGATAACATCCTCACAAACGTCATGCAAATATTCTGCAACAGCTTGAGTATGGAATTTCTTGGATATTTCAGCAGTTTCTGCATGAAGAGCTTGTCTTATTTTTGATTCATACAAATCCTGAGTGTCTTCGCCACTTTGGTATTTAACCCGATTGATTTGTGAAATCAAAGATTTGAGCTCTTCGGAATATCTAGCCAGATTTTCCTGAGTTTTTTTGACTTGCTCCTCTGTGATTTTATTGTTTTGAATCAGCTCCTGCCATTCTGTCGGGTTGACCGGTTTATTTTCAAAAAGCGGAGATAAAACTGTTTGCACGCCGGTTTCTGATTTAAAGTTCACCATTGCTAGATTATTTTTTGAAAGTTCGGTTTCAAATGGAAGAGTAATTTCTTTTATTTTATCGCTGGCTTGATTCTCAATTTCAGACTTGCGGTTCTTCACATCTTCACTTTCCAAAATTTCATGCAATTCTTTACGGACGAAGTCAGCAAATTTCTTCATCCAGCGTTTGAAAAACCGAGCCTCACCGGCCGGTAATGTGATTAACTTGGGTCTGTCCGGTTGCTGAAAATTACTGACATAGCATTGATCAGATTTTACAAAATCAGGGAGTTTTGCTTTCTTTAATAAATTCTCAATCAACTCGATACGGGTTGTTCCCTGCAGTCCTTTAACATAGGCATTTTGCCCGAATGCCCGACTTTCAATAGCGTATTCCAGTGCTTCTAAAGCATCATCCTGTCCAATCATTGAGCTACCTATGTCGAGATCATTCGTTGTGTTGAAATTCAATTCTGAAAGGTCGCAGTTCCAGCGAACTTGTTTCCAGTTGAGTTTGGTTTGTTCAATTGAGGATAGTTTGGACATATTGATTAATTTTCTTGCATATATGACTTTCAGATTATACATTCAAAGATGTTATATTTCATCTTCAATCAAAGATTATGAGTATCGATAAACCGGTTGTAGTTTTAAAATTTGGTGGAACCAGCGTCTCAAACCTAAGTCGTTGGCAACAGATAATCAGTATCATTAAACAGCGAATATCCGAAGGATATAAAGTCGCAGTGGTGCATTCAGCTAAATCAGGAATCACTAATTTATTGGAAGAGTTTTCGACCAGTCGTAACAGCCAATTGATTGATGAAATCAAGGCATCGCTTGAACTGTTAGCAGATGAATTGAGTGTGAAAGTGGACTTGTCCGATTACTTTAAAAAGTTACAGGATTATTCTCATCAAAAGATTCTGACTTCACACAATATTGCAAAGATTCTTTCCTTTGGAGAGTTAATGACTCATGAAATTGCTTGTGAGTATCTATCCAAACAGATTGAATTAGAAAGCATCAATCCCAAAAACATTTTTATCAGTAGTTCTGATGACAATCGCGCTTTGGCAACCAAAATCTTATCAGCGAAATGCAATGTCGGCTCCACAAAAATCATAAAAGATTGTGCCATTATGCCGGGTTTTATTGCTGCCGATGAGAACGGAAAAACAGTGGTTTTAGGTCGGGGAGGTTCTGATACTTCCGCCAGTTATCTCGCCGTTTCCTTAGGAGCAGAAAGAATTGAAATCTGGACCGATGTTCATGGAATTTTTAGTGCCAATCCGCATGTGGTTCCAACGGCTCGTTTGATTGAAAAAATTGGCTACGAAGAGGCTCGTGAAATTGCAGCCAGTGGCGGAAAGGTTTTACATCCTCGTTGCATTTTACCGGCAGAGCAGAATTCAATTCCAATTCATATTTGCAACACCATGGATGCCGGAGGAAGCGGAACTATATTAAAAAAAGGTTATGAATCCACAAGTCCTCGTGTCCGAGCCATCAATGTCAGGCACAAAATCACGCTTGTTTCCATGGATTCAATCAATATGTGGCATCAGGCAGGGTTCATGGGTCGAATTTTCTCGGTTTTTCGGGAATTGGGTATTTCCATAGATATTGTGGTGACGGCTCAAACCAACATCACGGTTTCATTAGATACTGCGGATAATGTGATTAATAGCGAAGTATTAGAGAACCTGAAAAATGAATTGTGTCGGTTTTGCCAAGTAACTATTTATAAAAATTGTTCGGCAGTCACTTTAGTTGGCTATCGCATGAGAGCTCTTTTGGGGCAGATTGCACCGATTATTTCAAATTTTGCTGAGCAAAGAATTTATCTGACATCTCAATCTTCCAATGATCTGAACACCAGTATTGTTGTTGATGAAGATCAGGCAGATAAACTGCTCATTGCACTTCATGATGGATTAATTACGGAAAATGCCAATCAATACGGTTTCGGCCCTACTTGGGAACAATTAGTCAGCAAGAAATTCGAGAATCCTCCACAATCAGTGATTTGGTGGAAGAAAGAAAAGGACACGTTACTTGAAATCGCAAAGGAGAGTTCTCCTTGCTACGTTTACAGTAAAGACATAATTGAGTATCAAATCGGCCTGTTAAAAACATTGACTTCTATTGATCGAATCTTTTTTGCGATGAAATCGAACTTCAATCCGGATGTTTTAAAAACCATCACCCAAAATGGTTTGGGAATTGAGACGGTTTCACCGGGCGAAATTGCACAGGTTAAAAATGTTTTGGGAGAATTTGACAAAGAAAAACTATTATTCACTCCTAATTTTGCGGCTATTGAAGAGTATCAGCAAGCATTAGAGCAAGGTTATTATGTGACCATTGATAATTATACTGTGATTCGAGATTATCCCGAAGTTTTCAAAAACCAAAGCATAATTCTACGGCTTGATCCGGGTCATGGAAGCGGACATCATCGTTATGTCCGAACAGCCGGTCAACATTCAAAATTTGGAATTACCGAATCCGAATTACAAAATGTGAGAGAGATTTGCCAAGCGCACAATATTACTGTCAAAGGTTTGCATGCTCATGCGGGAAGTGGGATTCTGGAACATCAGAACTGGCATCGAATCATTAAATATTTAACTGAAAAAACAACGATTTTTACAGAAGTCGAAATCATCAACATTGGTGGTGGCATGGGAATTGCCGAAAACCCTTATGAGCATGGTTTGGATTTAGAACAATTGAATTTAATCGTTACAGAATATAAAAATCAATTCCCTCATTTACAATTCTGGATGGAACCAGGGAGATTTTTGGTAGCTAATGCCGGAGTTTTACTGGCAAAAGTGACACAAACAAAACTCAAGGGAGACAAAGGTTACATTGGCTTGGAAACAGGAATGAATTCACTGATCCGGCCGGCTCTCTATGGTGCATGGCACAATATTGTCAACCTCAGCCGAATAGATGATGAGTTGAATATCACAGCGACTGTTGTTGGTCCAATTTGTGAAACCGGAGATATTCTGGGCGTGGATAGAAAACTCCCTGAGTCAGAGGCAGGAGATGTTTTTCTGATTGCGAATTGCGGTGCGTATGGTTATTCAATGTCATCCAGGTACAATTTACGTCAGCCAGCTCAGGAATTCTTCATTGATTGATATATGTTTCTTGATGTTTCCATAATATTTTACTGTATCTCTTAATAATAAAAAAAAGAATCTCAAATGTGATACAATTATAGATAACACAATTACATTTAGAGGTAATAAAATGAAGTTTATACAAACAAAATATTATCTGTTTTATGGATTGTTGATTGTTTCTATTTTAGTTTCCAATTTAGTATTTTCGGGGACTATAACCGATTTTAACAGAGATTATATTACAACAGATTTACCTCCATACACGACTGATGAAACCTATCATAGTGTTATTTACACTGATATCAATAAAATCACAACTCATGGATCTATACTTTGGGTGGAAAGTGATGTTCAGAATCCTGGGTTCAATGTCGTGAATGACGATGATGTCACTATGTCAAATTGTTTAATGACAGCCGGTTTTAATCCGGATGATATGACGATTAAACAATGCAGTGATCCGTTTCAGTACAGTAAAAGGTTTAAGTTGAATGTGACTTCACCAGGCACTTATCTGGATTTTGTTTTTGATGTTGATGGAACAATGGATACCCGAACTTACCGGATTCTTGAAAAAGTCCTTAATAATACAGGCTTTACCATTTCTGACTTTAAAATTGAGTTGGGATTTGGTGATTCGGATAACTTTGTTCTAGCTGCAAGCGGGATTGGTCTGGACTTTTCAGATAATTCGGGCAATATCTGGTTAACAGAAACCGTAACCGGCGATGTGCCACAACTGGATCTGGATGCTTTGTTTCCCTTCGGTTTGTTCGGAGATGCAGACACAGATCCCAATCAGGATATTGATGGCTATTTTGACCCCAATGATCGTGCCAGATTTTATCTGACGGCGAATAGGGGGCGGATTGAAAGCACCGGAATTTCATCCAACTATCATGACTTGGTTGGAGATTTCATGACTAAAGCCAACGTTCTAAACGGTTATTTTTATGATCATGATAATGACATTGCTACGGATCCCATTCTGATTGCACACCAGAATGATTTAGGTTGGATTACTTTTAGAGTAGAACCTTTTTGGAGTAATCTCGGATTGACTTCTCCACCATTGAACATAGATGGGACGATTACTAATGAAACGATCTCGCAATGGGAATCAGACCCCCTTTTCGGAGTAGATGCGATTGAGGATTTAGCGAACCTGAATATGAATTATCATATCACTGTGGGAGATATCAGCTTGTGGCCGACCTATGAAGGCTTGAGTAATACCGCAAAATTCACACTGAGAATTACTTCAAGAAGTATTATTTTTGCCAATGGATTTGAGTTGATTGAATGAGTACTCTTTTCAAGTTGCTTGTCAATCGAGTTTTATTTATGTCTCACGAATTAAACAAAGGCTTCTCTTAGTATCTACCCCTGTTCATTGATTTTGTTTATGACTTTTTGCATGGAAATTCATACGATAAAGAAAGATTAACAAGTAAAATGATGTGATTCCGCTGACATCATATAATATATCCATCAAAGAAAATCCCCGATGGACGAACAGTAGTTGAATCAACTCAATTGCAATTGCAAAAAGAAACAATGAAACGACATGAAAACGATGCCTGATTTTAGGCATTGCAAAAGTCAATAGCAATGAGAGGGCAAAAAATACCAAAAAATGAAAAGCCTTGTCATGGTTGACAACAAATGCCGGAGTTACCGGTCCGGGCATAAAAGCAAAAAACGAAACAGCAAGCAATATCAGAATTAAACTCAATTGGCTTAATTTCAAAATTTGTGTATTCAAAAACATTAATTCATAGAAGTTACTTTTACCTGGTTGATAATAGTGCAAAGTGTGTGTTTTTCAAATAAGGATTGGGTTAAAATGTCAACTTTGAATCATCGAAATAACATGAATGCACTTGAGCTCATAAATAACCTGCCTAAAGCAGAGCTTCATCTTCACATAGAAGGTACATTTGAACCGGAACTGATGTTCGCTATTGCGGAAAGAAACGGTATTAAACTTCCCTACAAGTCGGTTCAGGAGTTACGCGATTTATATCAGTTTAATAACTTGCAAGAGTTTCTGGATATTTATTATCAAGGCGTGAATGTTTTGCAAACTAAACAGGATTACTATGATTTGACATGGGCTTATCTTGAAAAAATTAAAGCTGATAATGTGGTTCATACCGAAATTATGTTTGACCCGCAATCACATACCGATCGAGGCGTTAAACTGGAAGTTGTAATCAGCGGAATCTGTGACGCTCTGAAGGATGCTGAAGAACAACTAGGAATTAGTTCCTATCTGATATTTAGTTTACTCAGACATCTCAGTGAAGAAGATTGTCTAACTGCTCTGGAACAAGCTGTTCCTTATAAAGACAAATTTATTGCTATCGGTCTGGATTCATCAGAGTTAGGACATCCGCCTGAAAAGTTCACAAACTTGTACAAAAAAGCAGAAGCATTGGGTTTGTTAAAAACCGCTCACGCCGGTGAGGAAGGACCTGCTGAATATGTTTGGAATGCTATTGATGTTTTGGGAGTGGATCGAATCGATCACGGAAATCGTTGTTTGGATGACGAAAAACTGGTGGATTATGTTGTTGAAAAAGGTTTGACTTTGACGGTTTGCCCTCTATCCAATCTGAAATTGCGAGTGGTAAAAGATTTGCAACAGCATCCGATTAAAACCATGTTACAAAAAGGCTTGAAGGCAACAGTGAATTCTGATGACCCGGCTTATTTTGGTGGTTATATTAACGACAATTTTAAAGCAATTACTGAGGCTTTGGATTTGAGTGGCGAAGAGGTTGTGCAGTTAATCAAGAACTCTTTCAGTGGTAGTTTTCTGCCTGACTCTCAAAAGGAGCTACACATAACAAAAATCAATGAGTTGATTGCTTAATAGTCTATTGAGATTTTACGATTACTTGCAATTTGAGAATAAATTGATTGAACTCAGCTATATGTATAAA
>JAGRJO010000169.1 GCA_020442725.1 Lysobacterales bacterium | reverse complement strand
AAAAAAATCATCTATGGCTGAGGTGCATCATTTCAAAAAACTCACCGGAGGTATTGATACTAAAGGATATGTTGCCATTAATGTTGATTTAAACAGTATTGAAACGAATATTCCAATAAGAAATGAACGTATGCAAAGCATGCTTTTTGAAACCAATGAATTTCCTGTTGCAAAAATTTCATCAATAACTGATGTTTTATTTGTCAATGATACTCCTGATTCAACTATTGTTAAAAAGCAGGTTGAGTTCAATTTGAACTTGCATGGAATAAATAAGAAAATTTCCACGGAAGTTCTTGTTACAAAAGTGAGTAAAAATAAATTTACAGTTCATAGTTTAAGACCAATTATAATCAATTCAGTTGATTATAATTTGTCTGAGGGCATTACCAAATTACAAGAAGCTGCAAAACTGCCATCAATTGCAACTTCAGTCCCTGTTAATTTCACTTTGGTTTTTAGTAAAAGGTTTGAATAAATTTCAGAGATTCTTTTCTCAGAAAAAATTTAACAGAAAATACATCTGGTTTTCGATGAACCTTAACTATTAAACATCGAATAGCTTAAACATGATAAAACAAGAAACATTTATCCAAAAATTCTTCAGGATGGAGTCAGCCAGCGGAATCACCTTAATGCTGGCTGCCATTGCAGCCATTCTTTTTGCCAATTCACCGTGGAAACCCTATTACAATTTACTTTTGGATACGCCGGTTGAGGTCAGAATAGGTGCATTGCAAATTGCGAAACCTTTATTATTGTGGATTAATGATGGTTTGATGGCCGTTTTCTTCTTTTTGGTCGGTTTAGAGCTAAAAAGAGAACTGGTTGAGGGCGAATTATCCAGTGTCAGCAAAATTATTCTTCCGGCAGCAGGAGCTATTGGAGGAATGTTGGTACCTGCGTTAATTTATTATTATTTTAACAGTAATGATTCAGTTGCAATGCAAGGTTGGGCGATTCCGGCAGCAACTGATATTGCTTTTGCTTTGGGTGTTTTGTCTTTATTGGGCTCAAGAGTTCCTGTTACAATTAAAATTTTTCTGACATCTCTGGCAATTTTCGATGATATTGGTGCAATCGTAATTATCGCTCTTTTCTATACATCAAAAATATCTGTTACATCGCTTGTCGTTGTAGCTGCTTGTATTGCTGTATTATTTTGGTTAAGAAAACGTCAAAATGAATCAACCAGTCTGTTAATTTTTATTGGAGTCATCATGTGGGTTGCCATGCTAAAGAGTGGAGTTCATGCAACTTTGGCGGGTATTATCTTGGCAATGTTTATTCCCTTGAAGTCAAAATCTAAAGCCGATTATTCCCCGCTAAAGAGCATGGAACATGATTTGCATTCGGTTGTCGCCTTTGCTATTTTACCAATTTTTGCTTTTGCAAATGCGGGAATCAATTTTTCCGGAGTTGGAATGGAACAAATATTTCATAGTGTTTCTCTAGGTATTGCATTAGGTTTATTTGCCGGAAAACAAATCGGAATTATGTTTTTTTGTTGGTTGGCAGTGAAATTAAAAATGGCGAAATTGCCGGATTCTTTTTCCTGGATGTCTATGTATGGAGTCGCCACATTATGTGGAATTGGGTTTACCATGAGTTTGTTTATTGGCTCTTTGGCATTTGAAGAAACCTCGGTTAATTTATTATTCGATGAAAGAATGGGAATTCTGTTAGGCTCTCTATTTTCCGGAGTTTTGGGTTATTTGATTCTGCGTTTTAGCTTGAAGCAAACCAAATAAAACTACAAGCCAGACTCTATGATTTCAGTTTCTATTTCAACCAATTCAATAGTGCTGTTTAAGCAGATTTTTTGGTCTCTGATGGCGCTCAGTTTTCTCGATTCCGGTTCCATTACCCCTAAAGATTGTTGTATTCCGATTTCTTGAGAAGAACCATTTTTACATATATATTTTCTGAATTTTAGAACTGGTTCAATCGTATCAGCACTGTTGTTTTCGACTTTCCATTCGACCTGCCAACCGGAATTTTCTCTTTTTTGCCTGAAACTGACTTCAACATCATCCCTGTTTTTGGTTTGCACATAGCGACTCCATGATTCTGCGTGAGCAGAGCTGAATAGAGTTGATATAAGAAAGAGTTTAAGAGTTTTATTTATCACGTTTAAACCAAAATTTATCCGGGTTCTTTTCTCCAAAAACTCGTGCTTCAAGATGTCCTGAATGAACTGCTTGGGCAATTAAACCAGGAGTAAAAGCATCACCAATCAAGGAGAAATGTTTAAACTTGTTATTGTTCTCCAGAGTTGTAAAGATTTGATCTTCAGGTTCTCTTTCGGTCACAAGTATTAAGGTATCACATTTGGTTTCTTGTTGCTCGCCACTATAGACACATTGATGGTGTACACGCCCATCTTGAGCTTTAACCAATTGTCGATTCAAAAACAATGGCACATTTTTTTGCATCAACCGTGAATGAATTCGTTCTTGTTCAAGAGTGTTTTCAGTCCATGCGGATGCTTTGGATTCCGGTGTCAAATAACTCACGCTACAACCTTGATCTGAGCATAATTCAGAAATGACACCTGCCATGTAATTGTTCTCTGCATCAAAGACCAGAACATTTCCGAAGGGTACAACACCATCCATAATGTCATCAGGAGTTAAAATATAAATAGAGTTATCGTGCAACAGGGGAGCTCTGGTATAACGGGATTGACCGTTGTTTTTCCATTTAGAGCCTGTTGCGAGAATGACATTGTCAAAACCAAATTCTTTGATGTTTTCAAGTGTGACTTCACTTTCAAAATATATTTCTACATTGGGCATTTGTTGCAACTGATTGAGGCGATAATCCATCACGCGCTTCCATTCGGAAAGCCCTGGAAGTTTGGATTCTCTTAAAACGCGACCACCGGCAACCGATTGTTTTTCAGCAATGACTACATGATATCCTCGTTTCGCTAATGATAGCCCACACTCCAGACCCGAAGGTCCTGAACCCACAACCAATACCGACTCTTCTGCGTGTTTAGGTTGAATTATCTCAGGATGCCAATCTCTTCGCCACTCTTCGCCCATCGTCGGGTTTTGAGTGCAACGAATCGGAGCTGCGTAATTGTCGCTGGATACACAAATATTACAACCGATACACTCACGGATGTTATCAGTTTGATTATTTTTGATTTTATTTGGTAAGAAAGGATCAGCAATTGACGGTCTTGCCGCGCCGATTAAATCCAGTACACCTCGTTTAATTTGTGAAACCATGGCATCAGGAGAAGTGAAACGACCAACGCCGACCACCGGTTTATTAGTCAGTTTTTTGACATGTTTGGTGTATTGTTCCTGAAATCCTTCTTTGGAAAAACGCGATGTTTGTGAATCATTCTCCCAACCGGAAACATTCACATCCCAAAGATCCGGTATATCAGCTAACATTTTAATAATATCCGAACCCTCTCCATCAGCTTCAATTCCATTTTTTCCTAAAAGTTCATCAACAGCAATCCGTAAGGCGACTGCACAAGTATCTCCAACTGCTTCCTTGGTATCGATTAAAACCTCTTTGAGCAATCGAACCCGGTTCTCAAGACAACCGCCATATTCATCGGTTCTGTCATTAAAGCGTCGGGAAAGAAAGTGCATTAAAACCGATAATCCATGCCCGGCATAAGTATAAACAATATCAAAACCGGCTTTTTTTGATCGAATTGCTGCATCTTTATGCCATTGACGAAATTGCTTGATATCCGACTTGCTCATAGCTCGTGCCTGCATGGGATAACCACCAAGCACACTGGCATTAGTTGGAGCAAATGTTGGCAGTCTTGAATAATAATTTTTACCGGATAAACCTTGATAAACAAGCTCTATTCCTGCCAAAGAACCATGCTCATGCACAGCATCGGTCATCATCTGTAAATTAGCAATATCTGAATCATCCCAAAGCCGTCCTTGATTGTAAGGAGTAATATCAGAGGACGGATGGATTTCCACTTCTTCAGTACAAACCACACCCCAGCCACCCTCGGCCTTGATACCTCGCATCCGAGCCAATGACCTCGGAAAACGATGTCCCATACCATTGCAATGCGGCACCTGATAAAAACGATTCGGAGCGGTTACTGGTCCGATTGGAACAGGCTCAAATAAAATGTCGTAGCGTGAAGACATAAAAAAACAGCTATGCAATTAGACAACTGTTTTTATAACATTGAACTGAAAAGACTGCAACTAATTAGGTAATTAAGCAGTCTCGCCCGGATAATCTGCGATTCCCGGATTATCATTCACACCAATCAATTTTGGATGATTGATTTTGGGCAATCTGAGAATATCGTCATTAGATTTGTTGTTTAGGATATAATCTCTTACAACATCCCACATTAATCGACCATTCGGTGCTTTACCAACACTGGCCCAACCGGCAACTTTGTAAGTTTTATCCGGGTCAATAGCTTCACCGTTGTCTAGTCGAGCTTCTGTGATTCTCTGTCCCAGTGGCTTACCCGGTTCAATGGTGTAATCCATGCCACCAATTCGAACCATATCTCCACCGGATTGCAAATAAGGATCTTCATCAAACAAGTTATCAGCGACACTTTCAAGCGTGTTAAGGAGCATTTCACCAGTCATCTCTGTTGAGTAGGTTTCTCCATAAGTCATTGAACATTGACTCATCACATCTTCCATAGTTATCCAG
>JAGRJO010000168.1 GCA_020442725.1 Lysobacterales bacterium | reverse complement strand
GGTTTTTTCGACCGAATTTTTAATCACCAGATTATTGATAACTTTGCCTGATAACGAGAGGGCTTGCACAATTGGCACTGTGCTTTTGGTGAGGATTCCCAAAGTTCTGGTAAAACGAGCCGATTGCGAAATTCTGATAAAAGAACCAACTAATGGCAATTTGAGTAAAAATTGATGCCATTTGAAACGAAATTCCCTGTTTTGTAAGGCAAAAATAAATGCAACAATCAAAACCAGAAATATGATTGAAACTGTCAATCCGTATTTTCTGACTCCATCGCTGATACTCACCAGAACTTTTGTGATTGTTGGAAGTTCGGCATTGTTGTTCTCAAAAACCTGAATGACTTTTGGGACGATATAAACCATCAAACCGGAAACCACTAATATTGATGTGATAATCAGAATGATGGGATACAAAAGTGCCATCCACGATTGTTTGCCCATATCTTGGCGTTGTTCCAAATATTCAGCTAATCGGAGTAACACCTCATCCAAATTTCCCGATTGTTCACCGGCTTCGACACTGGTCGTTATCAATTCATCAAATGCTTTAGGAAACATTTTCATTGAATAAGCCAAAGGATGACCTTCCATCAGCTTGGAACGTAAAGTGATTAGAATTTTTTTGGAGCTTTTATTTTCTGTTTGCTCGATGATTGTGTTTAATGCTTCAGCTAATGGCAAACCGGCTTTGAGTAAAGTCGAAAGCTGACGAATGAAAACAGGAAGTTCACCACTTTTAAGCCGGGTGTTAAATTTTTGGTCGACAGTTTTATTGCCAGTTGCATTGATTTTCTCAATTTTTACCGGAATCAGATTCTTGTTTCTGAGAATTTGACGGACATGCTTTTCTGTATCAGCTTGTAAAATTCCGGTTTGAGTTTTTCCGGATTGATCCAAACAACTATATTCAAAAGCATCCATGATATTTTAATTAGTTGGTGACTCGGAGAATTTCATCGGTTGTTGTTATGCCTTGGCAAAGTTTCTCAATTCCGTCCTGACGGATTGATTTTGAGAAGTTTCTTGCCAGTCTTTCAATTTGTTGTTCCGAAGCCCCTTGATGAATCAGGGTTTTCATTTCTTCATTAATTGTTATTAACTCGTAAATTCCTGTTCGACCGGTATAGGCTTCGTGAATTGGCAATCTCTCATCAGCTTTATAGAGAGTTTGAGATTGAATGTCAAATAATTGACACTCGTCAGAATTTGCCTGGTAAGCTATTTTTGTTTTTGGGTTCAGAACTTTAACCAATCTTTGGGCAACCACTCCTTTCAAACTAGAGGCTAATAAAAACGGAGCAACGCCCATATCAACGAGTCGTGTGATAGCACCGGCGGCGGTATTAGTGTGCAATGTGGACAATACCAAATGGCCCGTTAAACTGGCTTGAACGGCGATTTCTGCAGTTTCTAAATCTCGAATCTCTCCGACCATTATCACATCGGGGTCTTGTCTGAGAATCGCTCGCAAACCTTTTGCAAAAGTCATGTCGATTTTTGGATTAATCTGCGTTTGGCTGATTCCGGCCAGGTAATATTCAATCGGGTCTTCAACCGTCATGATATTACGACTGCGATCATTAATTGTTTCAATTGCAGCGTATAAAGTTGTAGTTTTACCGGAACCGGTTGGACCGGTTACCAAAATAATGCCATGAGGCAGATTGATTAAATCTTTTGTTTGTTTCAATGTTTGGGAATTCATTCCCAAGTGGCTTAAATCCAATTGCCCTGCTTGTTTATCCAGCAAACGCAATACTACACGTTCTCCAAATGCTCCAGGAATGGTTGAAACCCTGACATCAACGGAACGCCCGGCAATTTTGATTGAAATCCGTCCATCTTGAGGTAAGCGTTTTTCAGCGATGTCTAGTTTGGACATGATTTTGATTCTCGAACTGATAAGTGGTGCAATGGCTTTTGGTGGCGCAATCACTTCTTGTAAACTACCGTCAATGCGATAACGCACGGAAACAATATTCTCATAAGGTTCGATATGAATATCCGAGGCATTCAGTTTGACAGCATCGGATAACATGGCGTTAATCAAGCGAATGATTGGAGCATCATCGTTGCTTTCCAATAAATCATCAGGTTCGCCTAAGTCATCGGCAATTTCAGCCAGTCCGGGTTGATTATCAAAGTCAATAACATCATTAGACAACGATTGTTGCTGCTGATAAATTTTTTGAATAATCTTATGATATTCAGCCTGTGGATAGAGATTGATTTCACAAGGAACTCCGGCAAAACGCTGAAGCTCGTCAATAGTTTGTGTGTTTGCTTGTTCTGAAACTGCCAAAATGGCTTTATCATCCTGCCATGACTCAATCGTTCCACCTTGTTTTCGGGCAAAACCGTAATGCGGAATGGATCCCTTTGCAATACTCATTATTGGTTATAATTCTCAGGGAGGGTTAAATTGCCTTTTTCAAATTCCTTTTTATCAATTTTTTGTAATTGCTGATTACGAATATCCTGATATTTATCCAGTGTTACTTGCTGCTGATTGCCACTGTCAAGAATCAATGGGTGTATAAAGACCATTAGATTGCGTTTGACACGGCTTTTCTTCTTGTGTCTGAATAGATTTCTGACAACCGGAATGTCTCCTAATACTGGAACTTTCTTAATATCTTCCTGCATGGATTCATCAATCAATCCACCTAAAACGATGATTCCATCATTTGGAACCATGACTGATGTTGTCAAGGTTCTTTTATTGGTGATGACATCCACTGCTGTTGATGCTGCTGCAAGGCTGGAAACCTCCTGAGCAATATCAAGAACGATTTGTTCACCTTCATAGATATGAGGTGTCACTGTTAATGAAATACCAATTTCCTTTCTTTGAATGGTCGAGAAAGGATTGACTGAACCTTCATTCGCTCCTGTATTGGAAAATTGCCCGGTTAAGAATGGTACTTCTTGCCCAACAGATAATTTTGCCTCTTGATTATTTAATGTCACCAAAGAAGGTGTCGATAAAATGTTATTGTTGGTATTTGCATTTAAGGCAGAAAGTAAAGCCCCAATTTGTGGGTTGTTATCACCATCCAAATGTACATATCCTACATTGAGTCCGTTGTTAACACCATTGTCGGGATTTAGAATATTGCCGATGATTCCATAGTTGGTTCCGCCAACCAAACCTTCGGCACCGTTCAGTTGATCAAGTAAACCCTGCCATTGAACACCGGCTTCCTTAGTATGATCAATTGTGAGTTCAACGATAATTGCTTCAACCAAGATTTGTGGACGTTTGACATCCAGTTGTTCGATGGCATTCAGTAAATTCTTGAAGATAGTTGGCGGCGCATTAATAACCAAAGAGTTGGTTTCCACATGTGCCTGAATCGTTGCAGATTGGTTCGCCGTTGTGGTTTGACCTTCGGCTTGTAGAGTTTTATTTGCCAGAGTTTCAAGTATCGGAACTAACGATTCAGCATTAGAGTGCTTGAGTTTTATTACTTGTGACTGAGTATTCGTTTCCAGTGGGTTGTCCAGCTGCGCAATCAAAGTTTGGATTTTTACTTTGGTAGAGGGCGGTGAATTGATGATAACTGAGTTTGTTCTTTCATCTGCAACAATTTTGGTTTTGCCGTTTAAAGTGGTGTTTCCGGTATCCATCAAGCTTTCGATAGTGCGTGCAACTTCAGTGGCATTGGCGTGTTGCAGCGAAATCATTTCAATGCTGGAATCAGATTTTTTATCAATACGATCGATGATGCCAATCATTCTTTCCACATTTTTCGCGCGATCCGAAATAATTACCATATTACTGTCTTTGTGAGAAATGACTTTGGCTTTTTGGTTAATGTTCTTCAACATTGTAACAATTTCGTCAGCCGGAACATAGTTTAGTCTCACAATACGAGTCACAAAATCACTATCTCCGGTAATATTGAAATCACCAAGAATTCCGGCTGCTTCGGCTTCATTGACAATTTTAATGCTGTTGCCTTCGCGAACCGCAGCTAATCCGTGAACACTCAGTACTGATAGGAAAATGTTATAAACTTCTTCTTTACTGACTGGATGTCCTGAGATTACTGTAACTTTTCCCTGAACCTGAGGGTCGATAACAAAGTTCTTTCCTGTCATATCAGAAACGGTTTCGATGAGTAGTCGGATATCAGCATCCTGAAAATTCAAACTGTGCAGGTGGTTATCTGCATAAAGTTGAATAGTGAAAATACAGTTGAGGATAAAAGCAACGATTATTTTTCTGAAATTTATCATTCTTATAGCTGTGATTTAGTTGTAATTGCGAAATGCAGTAGATTTTAACCCATAAATTTGAAAAATTCTTCATTAATTTGGATTTCAATTTCACTAGAAAATTTTATAGATTGAGATTGAATGGAATTTATGACTCTTTATATTTATGAAATTTATTACAAAATTATTGATGAATGTCAATTTTTAAAAAAAGTAGAGACCTTTGCTCGATTCGTGAACAAAGCTAAAAAGTTTTAAAAACCACCACTCTGCGTTGAAAAACTTACCAATAACGGCGTATTGGGCTGCGTTTTCCGCCTTGATTGGTACTTATTTAATTCTTTTTCCCAATTGCTCAGAATAGAGCAAAGGTCTCAAGTAGTTGATTTTTTTTAACTCAAGTAGTTTAATCCTGTGAGCAATTTTTGCTAAGCAACTGACGAATTGGTTAGATAATAATAAAAATA
>JAGRJO010000167.1 GCA_020442725.1 Lysobacterales bacterium | reverse complement strand
CAAACGAGAGTGCAAATATAGTAACTAATTGATTTTATTAATTTAAACGGAGTGAATTCAATTCTTAATTGCTTTAAAAACAAAGACAACTGTAATTACTAAGGCTAAAATTGTTGGAATCGACATTCCAAAATATTGAGTGCCATCTGTCGTTAAACTATACAATAATGCTGAAATTATTCCGAAACCGGAAGCAAGAATTGCATAAACTTTTTTATTTTGTTGTTTAGCTTTGAGTTTATCCGCTTTCGCTTTTTCAATTTGCTGAAGTTTTGTCAAAGGTCTTGCTTGTTGACTCAATATTTCATGAACCAAAGTTGGGATTTCACTGGTTTGTTCGAGCCAGCGTGGAAGATTATTTTTTAAAGTTTCCAAAGCCCCATCCATGCCGTATTGTTTCCGCATAATTGATGCTAAAACCGGCTTGGAGGTTTTCCAGATATCGAGTTCCGGATAAAGTTGCCTCCCTAACCCCTCAATATTTAACAAAGTTTTTTGCAAAAGAATAAATTCAGGTTGAATCACCAAATTAAATTTTCTTGCCATTTCGAAAGTTTTCAGCATCACTTCGCCAAAAGAAATCTCGCTGATAGGACGAGAAAAATATGGCTCACAAATGGTTCTGGTTGCAGATTCCAATTCATCCACACGCGTATCAGCAGGAACCCAACCGGCTTCAATGTGCAGCTCTGCAATTCGACGATAATCCTGATTAAAAAATGCCATAAAATTATTCGCCAAATCCCTTTTATGACCTTTGGGCAAAGAACCACAAATACCAAAATCAAGCACGATAATTTGTGGATCTTGGGGATTTGCCGGATTGACAAAAATATTTCCCGGGTGCATATCTGCATGAAAGAAATTATCTCTGAAAACCTGTGTATAAAACAGTCTTAAACCTTTTTCTGATAATACTTTGAGGTTAATATTGGCAGCTTTTAATTTGTCAAAATGACCAATTGGAATCGCATAAATCCGTTCCATGACCATGACTTTTTCCTTGCAATATTGCCAGTAAATTTCAGGAATGTACAAATCATTCGAGTCACTAAAATTCTTACGAAGCACCGAAGCATTTGCAGCTTCTCTTTGCAAATCAAGCTCATCGTAAATGGTTCTCTCAAACTCAGCAACAATTTCAAGTGGATCAACCTGAACTCCGGGATTCCAGAAAGTTCGTGCTATTTTCGCTACTGATCGCATCAATTCGAGGTCTTTTCTGACTTGTTTTCTGATTCCGGGGCGCAGAACTTTGATAACAACTTCTCTGCCATCTTTCAACTCAGCAGCATGAACCTGTGCCACTGAAGCCGATGCTAATGGCTTTTCATCAATGGAGCTGAAAATTTCATCTAATGGTTGATCCATTTGATGTTCGATAAACTCTTTAGCTTCATTCCATGCAAAAGGTTCGACATCATCTTGCAGTTTGGATAATTCTTTGGTAATTTCCAATGGTATCAAATCCGGACGTGTGGACAACACTTGCCCGAATTTCACAAAAATAGGACCTAAATGTTCAAGAGCTTTGCGAAGTTTTTCAGGATTACTTTGACACTTTTTCCCTTTTGAAGCGAAAGGCGAAAGCAATCTCAATAAATGAATTCGCTTTTTGCGTTTGTTTTCAGGCAACAAATCCTTAACCCGATAATCCGCAAACGTGTGCAGAATTTTAGTGAGACGCAGTAGATTCATAAAGTTGATTTAAGAAGATTAATTTGTTGTTCCAGTCTGTCAACATCAGATTTCAAATCATCAACATCATCCAAAAACTGTTCCATTTCGGTTGGAGAAATCAAATCTCGGGATTCTTCGACCAGATACTCCTTACTGCTTGTGACGAGCGATTCCCGAAACTTTTTACCAAAATCCAAAACACTATTGATGGTTTTTGAAACCCTGACACCCATGCCATCACCAAGCAGTTCACACCAAGCCTCTTCCCAATCGGGTTTGACAGTTTTTAACCACTTTGCCAAAAACTGCCCGACATTGGCATCACCATATATTTCAACATTTTTAATTCCGCTAACGGTTTGTTCCATATTCATCGCAAAAATAGCCAACGGCGAACCCTTGATCGTGGTATCCGCTTCTGAGTTCGAGTATTTACTAAGGGCAATACCATCTTTTTGAATACTTAAAAAAAACTCAAAAGGTGTTGAGTCCAACTCAACTTTTACAATTTTTCCTTCATAAACCTGAAGTTTTTTTACTGCTTCGTAGTCATAAGATAAAGTTTTGCGAATGGCAGTATTGAGGTTATCCAGAAAAAATTTCTCGAACCAATTTTCCTGATTTTGCTGTAATTGTTTAGTTGTCATGTTTTATAACCTGTATGAATAGCAACAATTCCGCCACTGAGATTTTCAACTTTACAAAGTTCAAAACCGGATTGTTCCATCATTGATTTTAATGTTTCCTGATCGGGATGTTTGCGAATTGATTCGGCGAGATATTGATAGGAATCGCGATCATTAGCTACAATTTCGCCAATCTTTGGTAAGATTTTAAAGGAATAAATATCATAGATTTTGCTGAGAAACTTCAAATTGACCCGTGTGAATTCCAGAATCATCAGTTTTCCGCCCGGTTTCAAAACACGATACATTTCATCCAGTGCATTTTGTTGGTTGGTCACATTTCTCAATCCGAAAGCAATTGTCACCAAATCAAAAGTGTCCTCTTCAAAAGGTAAAGACTCCGCATTCATTTGTTGAGTTGTCACCTGCCCCCAAAGCCCGGCATCGATGAGTCTGTCTTTGCCAACATCCAGCATTCCTTGGTTGATATCACCAACAATGATATGAACTTTATCGGTAACTTTCGGTGCAAGTAACTTGGCAATGTCGCCGGTTCCACCGGCTAAATCCAGCACTTGTGCACCTTCTTCAACACCACTGGTTAAAACAAAATGACGTTTCCAAAGCCTGTGAATGCCTAATGACATGAAGTCATTCATGATGTCATATTTGGCAGCAACGGAAGTAAAAACTTCTCCGACGAGTTTTTCTTTTTCTTCGACCGCTACGGTTTTATAACCGAAATGTGTTTGTGAGTTTGTTGTCTCAGTCATGAGTCTTCCTCGTTATGCAGTTGCTTTCTTTTGAGCTTAATCAGCGCTGAAATATCCAAATCGCCAAAGCCCTGCTCCATCAATTGTTTGTATTCAACTAAACCTTTTTCAACTATTTGTGATTCAGATTGCATATCTAATAAAGTTTTCTGTACAATTTTCAAATCTTTGTGGAGTAAAGCCAATTTGAAACCTTTATCAAACTCGTCCTTACACATGGTGATGCCACGTTTATCCAGAAACCAGTTCCCCGCTGCACCTGATGAAAGGACCTCTACAGTTTTTTCAATTGGTAATTTACATTTTTCCGCAAAAGCAAGAGCTTCACAAACCGCTTGAGCCACACCCGCAACCAAGACCTGATTGACTGCTTTTGTCGCTTGACCTTGCCCGACTTTTCCCATATATGTCACTTGCGATCCAATGGAATGAAACAAATCATTGGCTCGTTTATACGTTTTCAAATTAGCTCCAACCATAACGGAAAGAGTGCCTTTTTTCGCTCCTTCCACACCACCGGAAACCGGCGCATCCATAAAACCAACATCTTGTTTTTCTAAATCTGCTGCAATTTGTTTCGCCGTCCAGGAACTCACTGTTGAACAATCAATAACCACTGAGTCTTTCTGCAAATAGGGTTTGATTTCATCAATTATTTGCAACAAATCATCGTCAGCAGAAACACAAGTGAGTACACAATCAGCTTGAGCAAACATATCTTCTTCGGATTCAAAATCCTCCAGATTGAGTTCATTTGCAAGCCCTGTTGCAATTCCCTCTGTACGATTCTTAACACCGAGTAATAGTCCGTGTTCATATAAATTTCTGGCTATTGGCCGCCCCATAGCACCCAAACCATAAACGATAACTTTACTGAGTTTTGGTAATTGATTCGATTCTGACATTTACAAAATATTTTTAGAATTTTGCTATTATAAACTTTTGCCAGGGCGATATTAAGCAAATTGGTTTTTTATTTCCGCTTTCAATAAATTGTTAAGAATTTCTCTAACATTGTCACCCATTAAAAAAAATTAGCGTATATTACTAAATTGAACAAAAAGATGAATTAAGCATGAAATATTTTTTACTTTTATTACTAACGATAACCTCTTTCTCCAATGCCGAAACATACAATGCAAAACTCTATGACTCGGGAAACAAAGGAACGGTTGCAGTTGATTTACAATTAAATGAAAACTGGACAATCAGCCCAAACTCACAATACGGCGATTATCTTCTGACAAAAAATAAATCCGTCTATGCAACCTCAACATACATGCTTGAGAAAAATGATGATTCAGAACCCGTTTCAGAGTCAGATTTTCTCATGGCAGATATGAAGGAAAACAGAATGGTGGCCAATCCCAATGGACAAAGAGTTTCTTATCTGATTCACAAAGACGGTGATAACATAAAAAATATTGCTTTCAGCAGATTTTTAAAAGACGGTGTGGTGTTTTATCTGACGATGATTCCCTATCCTGAGTTCCAATCACAATCTTTGCAAACTGAACTAGAGCAAATGGCTGAGATGATTTCTACGATAAAAATTATCGAATAATCATACAATTCCGACAGAAATCAAAAACATGGCTGAAAAAATAAATTAGCATTCAGCCATGTTGGAGTTTAACCATCAAAGTGAGTATAATTCACAACCTTGTGATTTACAGCTAAATGGACAATTC
>JAGRJO010000166.1 GCA_020442725.1 Lysobacterales bacterium | reverse complement strand
ATCGTAATAAACAGCAAAAACTTTTGGCAGGAACACTGGAGTCCTCAGGTGAAAACTTAAAACTAATTCCTTTAGTTTCTCTTAATCAGGAGCTGGCAGAGACGATTCATAATATTACTTCTGATAACAATATGTTTGTAATCAAAGATTCAGAAAACCGCGTCATTTATCAAAGCAATAAACTTCCCGATAATCCCACAGTTTCGGCATGGCAATGGTTGATTACTCCAATTTATCAATGGTTGTTTGGAATAGTAGAAGATAATGGTCAGAACAATTGGTTTTATCGTCAGGAAGACGGTATGGCGGGAGTGAAATACAGTATTAGTGAGAATGGAATCACTTATGAATTACAGAGTATGCTTCCTCAGGGACAACAGAATATGATTCAAACGCTGTTGAAAGCGGCTATATTGATGATTCTGGTTGTATTTGTGATAATGATTGCCTATTTGATTTATTCATTAGTTTTGGCATGGAGAATTAAACGACTGAATCGGGCTTTACAAACGGTGCTTGATGATTCCGGCAGGTTGAATATTTTGATGCCTTCCAACAAATCCGGCGATGAAATTGGACAGTTGTCACGCGGAATTGAGTCCATGCTTTCAGAAATGCGGGAATACACTCAATACCTCAAAGAATTGGGTTCAAGGCTTTCTCATGAAATGAAAACTCCATTGGCGATTGTACAATCTTCTTTGGATAATTTGGAGTTGGAGTACAACGAGGACTTCCTCGCCAGAGCGAAATCAGGAACACACCGTCTGAAATTCATCCTCAATCAATTGAGTGAACTGAGCAAATTGAAATATACATTGGAAAACACACCGAAAGAGCGTTTTAATATCAGTTCACTATGCAATCAGCTTGGAGAATCATACAAAAGTTTTATACCACAACTGCAATTAAATATTTGCCGGGAAGATGTTTTCGTCGATGGTTCTGGTGATTTAATGGCACAAATGATTGATAAAATTATTGAAAATGCTGTTGATTTCACACCGAAAGACGGCGCGATTGAATTGAATCTGAAGAGAGAAAATAGGACAGTCACTTTGAGTGTTATTAACTCCGGTTCGCAGCTTCCGGAGGGTCAGGTGAACATTTTTGATTCATTAGTGAGCAATAGAGACAAGAAAAGTAAAAAATCACATCTGGGTTTGGGATTGTATATTTCCCAACTGATTGCCAGATACCATAATAGTAAAATCATTGCTGAAAATTTGGATGATGAAAACAAGGTCAAATTCAGCCTGAGTTTGGACATTGTCAATCAACCAGACTAGCTTTCGCATCGTTTTTCGATTCTGACAATTATTACTAACCGCCTATTTCAATCGTTTTAATTCATTGTATAATACTGAGAAAGATATTTATTGGAGTTTTCTATGGGAATTTTTGACAAACTATTTGCCGAATTAATTGACATCATTGAATGGACTGACGATACCTCAAACACGTTAGTGTATCGTTTTCCCCGCTATGGCAATGAAATTAAAAACGGAGCAATGCTCACCGTGCGTGAAGGTCAGATTGCGGTTCTGGTCAATGAAGGTGAAGTTGCTGATGTGTATGAACCCGGTTTGTATAAACTGGAAACTGCCAATATGCCGATACTTTCCACATTACAAGGCTGGAAGTATGGTTTTGAAAGCCCTTTCAAAGCGGAAGTTTATTTCTTCAATACCACACAATTTACGGATATGAGATGGGGATTAAGAAATCCTTTAATCATGCGTGATTCTGAGTTTGGAGTGGTGAGACTTCGTGCTTTCGGGACTTATGCTTTCAAAATTTCGGACGTAAAAACGCTTTTAACTGAAATTGTGGGAACGGACGGACACTTCACTGTGGAAGAAATTTCCGACCAGTTGCGTAACCTAATGGTTTCGGGTTTTGCGAATATTGTTGCAGAATCAAAAATCTCGATTCTGGATTTAGCCGGGAATTACGATAAACTCGGTGGTATTATGACTGAATACCTTGATCCCGAATTTAATAGTTTTGGATTAACACTGACAAAATTTCTGATTGAAAATATCTCTCTGCCTGAAGCAGTGGAGAAAGCCTTAGACGAGCGTTCTTCGAT
This sequence comes from Lysobacterales bacterium, assembly GCA_020442725.1. Lineage (GTDB taxonomy): Bacteria > Pseudomonadota > Gammaproteobacteria > Xanthomonadales > Marinicellaceae > NORP309. The sequence continues at coordinate 2,763 of JAGRJO010000166.1, read as the reverse complement.
GGGTGCGGTTGGTGATTTGGATAAATTTACCAAGTTTCAAGCAGCTCAATCCATGCGTGATGCGGCACAAAACCCTGGTGGCGGAGCCGGAGCCGGGATTGGAATGGGTATGGGATTTGCCATGGCTCAATCATTTGGTGAAGCCTTATCCAATCAAAACAAACAAAAACAAAATCAGGATGTGCCGCCACCGGTTCCTGAAATTGAGCATTTTTATATTGTTTCAGATGGCCAAAGAGCAGGGCCGTTTAATTTGGCAGCAATTGCGGAATACATCAAAAAAGGCAACATTACAGCGGATACTTTGGTGTGGAAATCAGGAATGGCTGATTGGCAGGCTGCCTCTGAAGTTCGTTCGATTGCTTCAATGCTAAATTCTGAGCCGCCACCGATTCCAAAATCGTAAATTATGACTGAACAAAAGGCTGTTGAACATTTTCAGTTCGGCTGTAAGCAATGTGGTTATGAACTGGATCATGAAATTGGTCAAAATTCGCTGGTTTGCAAATCCTGCGGAGCGGTTGAACCGATTGAAGTAAAAACATTCAATGTGTTTCACTCAAAGCCGTATGAATCAACAGTTATGGAGCTTGTTGGTGATGAACCCACTGATGTTCATCACCACGTTCAGTGCGACACCTGTGGAGCGGGATTCGATTTGCCGGAGAATGTTCATGCCGATGAATGTCCTTTCTGTGGTAGTAATGTCATTGTTCCGGTGGGATTACAAAGACAATTAACACCTGATGCTGTTTTACCGTTTGATATCAAAGAAGAACAAGCCAATAAATCTTTTAAAGATTGGTTGCATGGATTGTGGTTTGCTCCCAATTCATTAAAACGTCTGGCGATAAAGAAACATCCGATTCAGGGGACATTTATTCCTTATTGGGGGTTCGATGCGGATACTTACAGCACCTACACTGGACAAAGAGGTGACAATTATCGCACCACGCAAACCGTGGTTGTTAATGGTAAAACGGAAACCAGAACAGTGACAAAAATTCGCTGGAGATTTGTGAGTGGTGCAGTGAGTAATGATTTCAGCAATGTGTTAGTCCCTGCCAGCGAAGTGATTTCCAACAAATTATCGGCTTCAATGAAAAAATGGAATCTGGAAAAATCCAAAGTTTATAACCCCAAATATCTCAGTGGCTATCGTTCCGAGCTTTATCAGGTGGGCTTACCCCGAGGATTTGGCAAGGCCAAACAAATCATGGAACAAGTGATTCGCAGTCTGATTCGCAGAGATATCGGCGGTGATCATCAAAGAATCAGCACAGTGAGCACGCGTTACAGTGATGTCGGTTTTAAACTGATGTTGATGCCGTTGTGGGCTTCGGCTTTTTTATACAATAGAAAAACCTATCAATTCATTATCAATGGACAAACCGGTCAGGTAAAAGGTGAAAGACCTTATAGCTGGATAAAAATTACCGCTTTTGTCGTAACATTGTTGACTGTTATTGGTGGGACTATTTATTATTTCAATCAGAAATAAATTCAATCCGTTCAATTCGTATGAGTCAGTCATTACAAATCATCTTGATGTTGAAGAAAACACTGAAAGCCAAAGGCATTAAATATGCAGATGTGGCCAATCATTTATGTGTGTCTGAGTCCAGTGTTAAACGACAATTTACTCAAGGAGATATTTCCCTGAGTCGATTGGAAAAAATTTGTGACTTTGCAGGGCTTGATATTGCTGATTTACTCGAATTGGTACAAATGGAAGGTACAAAACTCGAGCAATTAACCATACAGCAAGAAAAGAAAATAATCTCCAATCCCAAAATGATGCTGGTTACAGTTTTGGTTTTGAATAATCTCACATTTGAAGAAATTTATGCCATTTATAATTTTGAAGAAGCGGAACTGATAAAAATTCTCCTAGAATTGGAAAAGCTGAGATTGATTGAATTGCGTCCGGGGAATAAAATTAAACCTTTAATCAGTCGTACCTTTGAGTGGCAAAAAAACGGACCGATACAAAGCTATTTTGAGGTTCATATTCAGGATGATTTTTTTGATTGCAAATTCACTTCGCCCGGAGAATTACGAATTGTTATCAATGGCATGTTGTCGAGAAATTCTGTGGCTTCGATTCATAAAAAAATACAGCAACTCTCTAAAAATTTCAGTGATTTTGCCTATAAAGACCAAAATCTGCCATTGCAACAACGATTCGGCAGCACATTGGTGATGGCGATAAGACCGTGGGAATTGCCGGAGTTTGCCAAATTCAGGCGTGAAAAAAACAACAAGGTGTTTCGTTAATGGCATCTTATGCAATCGGAGATGTTCAAGGGTGTTACGAGTCCTTGTTGAAACTCATCAAAAAAATCAACTTTGATTCCGAGAAAGATAAATTGTATTTTTGCGGTGATTTGGTCAACCGCGGGGGAAAATCTCTGGAAGTTTTACGCTGGGTTTATGCCCATCGTGAGAGTTGCAAGGTGGTTTTGGGCAATCACGATTTGGCGTTGTTGGCGCAGTACTATGTTCCTGAATTGCGTAACAAACGACACAAGGAATTTAATAAAATTTTTAAAGCGACTGATTGTGAAGAATTGCTGGATTGGTTAACTCATCAAAAATTATTGATTCATAAGAAAAAATTCAAGAAAGTCATTGTCCACGCCGGAATTTATCCTAAATGGAGTTTGAAAACAGCAAAAAGAGAAGCGAAGTATGTGGAGTCTGTTTTAAAGAACAGTCCGTTACACTTCTTCAAAAACATGTACGGCTCCAAACCGAATCACT
>JAGRJO010000165.1 GCA_020442725.1 Lysobacterales bacterium | reverse complement strand
ACCTCAAAACGCTACGACCCATGTATCAATGCGGACAAGGACGTCAGCTACAAGGACGGCGATTTTACTTGTTCCGACCCAAAGTTTCAATAAATAAAGCATTAAATCCCTGATTTATGGAGATTCTTTAGCCAATATTTGATTTGATAAAATGCTATCATGAATATTTTATGACATTGTGATTTTGTTGAAGCAAACAATTTAAAAATCAGTTAAACTTATCGGTTTTCCGATATCAACCAATAATCATGAAATACATTTCTTTACGCGGAGCGAGAACTCATAATTTAAAGAATATCGACATTGATTTACCTCGTAACCAATTGATTGTGATTACCGGTTTATCTGGTTCGGGAAAATCCTCTCTGGCTTTTGATACCATTTACGCTGAAGGACAAAGACGCTATGTGGAGTCCTTATCTGCCTATGCCAGACAGTTCTTATCAATGATGGCAAAACCGGATATCGACCATATCGAAGGATTATCACCGGCAATTTCCATTGAACAAAAATCCACTTCGCACAATCCGCGTTCCACTGTTGGAACGATTACAGAAATCAATGATTATCTACGTTTGCTGTATGCCAGAGTCGGAACACCTTGCTGTCCGGAACATGGAATCAAACTGGAAGCCCAAACAGTATCGGAAATTGTGGATCGCATCATGCAATTAGATCCGTCCCGTAAATACATGTTGCTGGCACCTTTAGTCCGAAATCGCAAAGGCGAACACACTGCCATGCTGGAACAATTGATGGGTAGCGGGTATGTTCGCGTACGCATTGATGATAAAGTTTATTCGTTGGAAGATTTACCCAAAATCAACCCTAAAACCAAACACACTATTGAAGCCGTTGTTGATCGTTTTCGCATAAAAGATGACATGGCGCAAAGACTGGCTGAGTCCATTGAGTCCGCTTTAGTTTTGTCCGAAGGACTGGTACAAATCGCAACATTTGATGATGGTGACCCCATTGAGCATCTTTTTAGCGAATTATTTTCCTGCCCGATTTGTGATTACTCATTGGAAGAACTGGAACCTCGGTTGTTTTCTTTTAATAATCCCAACGGGGCTTGCCCCGAATGTGATGGCCTGGGAATCAGCCAATATTTTGACCCTGACAGAATTGTGCAAAGCTGGGATTTATCATTAGCAAACGGAGCTATTCGTGGTTGGGATCGACGCAACGGATTTTATTATCAAATGTTATTGGCACTAGCAGAACATTACAAATTTGATTTGGAAACTCCATTAAAAGATTTACCAAAGAAAATTCAGGACATAATCATGTTCGGTTCAGATGAACAAATCATGTTCAAATACTCATCTGACAGCATTGAATTCAATCGCATGAGAGAGTTTGAAGGTATTGCCAATAATATGAAGCGGCGCTATAAAGAAACCGAATCCAATATGGTTCGTGAAGAACTCAGCAAATACATCAGCAACAAAGAATGCGATGTTTGTTATGGCGAACGTCTGAATGAAGCTGCCAGAAATGTCTTCATTGCCGATAAAACTCTACCTTACATAAATAAACTATCCATTGAGGAATGCCATCAATATTTTCAGAATCTGAAATTAGAAGGCAAGAAAGGCGAGATTGCCGAAAAGATTCTCAAAGAAATCAAGGAGCGTTTGGAGTTTCTGGTGAATGTAGGTCTGAATTATTTAACATTATCCCGCAATGCCAATTCCCTCTCTGGAGGTGAGGCGCAAAGGATTCGTTTGGCCAGCCAAATTGGTGCCGGATTGGTTGGCGTGATGTATGTTCTGGATGAACCGTCCATTGGTTTACATCAAAGGGATAATGAAAAATTACTGCAAACTTTGACACGTTTGCGTGATTTGGGAAATACTGTGATTGTTGTTGAACATGATGAAGATGCCATTGCCACCGCTGATCATGTGGTTGATATTGGTCCGGGTTCAGGAGTTCACGGTGGCGAAATTGTCGCGCAAGGTACACCCGAAGAAATTAAAAACAATGAAAAATCGCTCACCGGACAATTTCTTTCAGGGAAACAAAAAATTGAAATTCCCAAGCAACGCACTCAAATCGCAAAAGATAAGGTGTTTTCATTGAATGGAGCATCCGGTAATAATTTAAAAGGTGTCGATTTACATCTTCCGGCCGGTTTATTCACCTGCATTACCGGAGTTTCCGGTTCAGGGAAATCAACACTTATCAATCGCACACTTTACCGAGTTTTGGCAAAGGAATTAAACCGTAATCAAAGCCGCCCGGCTCCGTATAAAAACTTTGAAAATATTGACCTCTTCGATAAAGTCGTGGAAATCAATCAGAAAGCCATTGGCAGAACACCACGTTCAAATCCGGCTACATACACTCAGTTGTTTACTCCAATTCGTGAATTATTTGCCGGTACTCAGGAAGCCAGAGCTCGCGGTTATAAATCCGGTCGATTCAGTTTTAACGTCAAAGGTGGTCGTTGCGAAGCCTGTCAGGGTGACGGACTTATCAAAGTCGAAATGCACTTTTTGCCCGATGTTTATGTCACCTGTGATGTGTGCAAGGGTAAACGCTACAATCGGGAAACCCTAGACATTCACTACAAAGGAAAAAATATCAATGATGTGCTGGAAATGACTGTTGAAGATGCGGCGGAATTTTTCACGGCTATTCCGACCATTAAAACCAAACTTGATACATTAATGAATGTCGGATTGAGCTATATCACCCTAGGTCAGAATGCGACAACTTTGTCCGGTGGTGAGGCTCAACGTATCAAATTGGCTAAAGAGTTGTCAAAACGAGATACCGGTAAAACCATTTATATTCTGGATGAACCGACAACCGGATTGCATTTTGCTGATATTAAACAATTATTGGCTGTTCTTCATGAATTGCGTGACCGTGGAAATACCATCATTGTTATTGAACACAATCTGGATGTGGTTAAGACCGCTGACTGGATTGTGGATTTAGGACCGGAAGGCGGTGATGCCGGAGGTGAAATTGTTGCTCAGGGAACTCCGGAAGAAGTTGTCAAAAAATACAAAACTCACACTGCAAAATTTTTAGCAAAAATGTTGTGAAAGATAAACTATTCGTCTTTTAGATGTGATTGATCACAATAAGGCGGATTTTTTGTTTTTTTGCACCCACAAAGATTGATGTAACTCAGTTCATCCATACGAATAGGCACGGGTAAAAAATCGGTTCCCTTGTGTGACTCATTATCGCAATACGGTTGATTTTTACTGCGTCCGCAAGCACACCACAAATAAGTTTTATTTGCTTGAAGCATCACTCCGTACGGACCATTTTTTGGACATTCCGGTTTCATAATTTAATCCCACAACAATTATTTTTTAGTTATTAACCTCGGCATTCGTTACAAAACATCTCACCGGTTAAATCATGATAATGAACTTTTTCTCCCGGTGAAAGTTCTTTATGGCAACCATCACAAATTCCACCAATATCCAGTATCATCTCTTCATAACCTTTAATCGGTTTAACTTCACCTTTATCAATTCTGGGCCACATTCTGGTTTTCACAATAGCGGCTCGATAACTTTCATTCAGCTCCAGCATTTGTGATAAAAAAGGCTCTTTAAATCCAAATTTAATACAACTATCAGCAAATAATTTTTCTCGATAGTTAAACAACTTATCAGAAATAATCATCCAATGATGCGCATTGCGAGGCCGGTCGCCAAAATAACAATCTTTGCCGGTAAAAATTTGGTTCAAAAAAGCGTATTGCTTGCCGACGATATGGCTTTTTGTGACTCCTTTGAAAAATGGAGATAGTAAATCATCGGCTAATACTTTGTCATAAAAATCATTCAAAATTTGATTGAGTAATTTACCCTCACCCAATGCTTTCCACATTTCAAGATCAGGAGTGAACTGACGTTTTTCTTCCTCGACAAACTCCATTTTATTGGAATCTTCTTCCGATTGGAAATACTCCGGGATTTGCGCATATTCAAATGCATCACTGATAATTTTTTCTTCCTCGACTCCTTTATTTCTTGCTGTTTGAATAGAGGCTTTAACAAGTTTCGGGTTTCCGTATAAATAAACCTCCCAATTTTCTAATAATCCAAATTTACCAAAAATTGAGTCCACACATTCTGATGAATCATTATCAGTTAATATTTCAAATTGAAAATTTGGATATTGATTAGATAAGTTTTTCAGTTCTTCCAGATAGTACAAATCTTCTTCGCTTTTAACAACATGAACTAAATGAACTACTTTGTCATAACCATCATTAAGAGAAGCCTTGGCAATTGCATAAGCTGCACCTAAACCAGAACCGCTGGCAATTAATAATTTTCCTGTGACTGAATTATCATGAGTGACATAACTGGCACCCAAAGGATACTGAACTTGTATTTCATCACCAATATTTGCATTTTCAAAGACCCATTGACTGAAAACTCCACTATCAATTCTTTTTACATGAATCGAAATAATACTTTCGCTACCTTGAAAATGATTGGTAATTGAGTAACTACGGACTTTATTATCAAGTTTTGTACGAATATTAACAAACTGACCTGTTTTAAATTCAAGAGTTTCTGCATCCGGCTTAAATGACACTGAAAAAATCGTTTCCGAAAGCTCTTCAATTGAAGTCACTTTGGCTTGAGAGAAAATATCCTCAATCAAAGGAGGAGATAAAACCATATCACCTTCGGGATAACAGCGACAAGGAAGTATATGATTTGATTCTTTTAATTGCTTGGATAACCCGGATTGGGAAGGTTCGCAAATTTTTCCTGAGACGACTTTGGTTACGCAAGCATGACACGTTCCATTTCGACAGGAGAATGGAATATCAACCTTATTCCTAAAAAAAGCATCCAACAAATTTTCATTATCTTTACAATGAAAATGATGAGTGCCGAA
>JAGRJO010000164.1 GCA_020442725.1 Lysobacterales bacterium | reverse complement strand
GCAACATTACCAAATAAATACAGCAAAGGAGAAAGCGGATAAAGCAGATAGAACAATGAAAAAACCGCCAAGAATGGCATCACCTGCCAGCTAAAAAGATAACTGATAAAATAATGTAAGTTAAAGATAAATAGCTTTTTGGTGTTGATAATTTGTTTTCTATTTTCAGTCATATTTCGGTCAATTTACTATCTTTGGAGCTTTCTCAATTAGTTTCAACCCCTTATACCATGATAATATCTCAGGCATATATCGGTCATTCGGATAATCTTCGATTAAAGTAAGCAATAACTCTTTTGCTTTGGCTCTTGTTTTTCTATTTTTATAGAGCACCTGAACCAGAGAAAAGTAATTCCTCACAATATCTTCATGGTAAGGGTATTTTTCATGAAACCCTCTGACAAAATGTGCAACATATTCCGTTTGATTGGTAATCATAGCATATTGAACTAATCGGCTAATGTCAAATGCGGCGACTTCGGTGTATTCATTTCCAGATTTGATATGATTGATTACAAGATGAAATGCTTCTCTGCGTTTATTCGCATTGAGATATGTATGAGCTCTGTCTGCGACATCCATATTGGTTGGAGTGTATTTTTTTCTGGTTTCAGCCTGTTGTTTTAACTCCTCTAATTCAGGGCTATAATCCCCGTTTCTCTGTAAATCGGCAATCAAATTGAGGGCATTATCAAACTCATGAAAGCGAATATGTTTTTTTACTTCCTCGTGAGTGGTGACTATTTTATTGTACTTAACTTTTAAAATATCATCATCAATATTCTTGAAGCCCAAATATTCAAGGTCGTATAAATATCTGTTTTGAAAAACCAGATATCCCATAATATGAAAATTTATAATCAGGAGTAAAAACTTAAAGAAAACCGACACCACTTGATTGGCAAAAACAGGTAAATATTCATAAGCATAAATATTAATTACGGAATCATATAACTTTGAAGCTCCAAACCAAAATAGTACAAACACAATATACGAAGAAAACGAAGCACCAATTACTTTTATCAAAACTCTTGGGTGGAAAGCTAATAATAAAGAGTCAGTTAGTGCCAAAACCATGAATATAGCTGGCGTTATAAATGTTGTTAATATCTGAAAGGAATACGCCACTTGCTCTCCATAACCTTTCTCAGCTATCAGGAACAATATCATTTCTATCATCAGGCTTAGAAAAGCAACTTTTAGAAATACTTCATCACTAACAGGATAGCTCTTATCAAACAATGGAGACATATTCCCTCTTGCTGATTCAACAAGTACCTCAAATGCAAAGTTGTAAAACAACGCCAGAAAAACAAGGTTTACTAAATATGAAATTATTATGGTGTAATTATTTGTATCAAGGTGAATGGAAAATATTGAATAGAAGATGAGCGTAAATACAACTTGTCCACTCAAGGCAAAGCGAATAAAGTACCAAATATTAAAAAGAAAGAACTTTCTGGTATCAATATAGGCTTCCTTTTTAGCCATAGTTTGATTCTACAAAATCATTCATAATCTGTAAGAATTCATCAGCGATATTTTCACCTCGAAGCGTGTGTGTTTTTTTGCCTTGAATAAACACTGGTGCCGTTGGTGCTTCGCCGGTTCCAGGCAATGATATGCCAATATCCGCATGTTTACTTTCTCCCGGACCATTAACGATACAACCCATAACAGCGACATTCATGTTTTCCACACCGGGATATTGAATCCGCCATTGAGGCATTTTGACACGAATAAACTCTGTGGTTTTCTTCGCTAGTTCCTGAAAAAACGTGCTGGTCGTTCGACCACAACCGGGACAGGCCGTCACCATTGGCGTAAAAGATTTCAAACCCATGGTTTGTAAAAGCTGCTGAGCGACTATGACCTCCTCAGTCCGGGATTGATTCGGCTCAGGCGTGAGAGAAATTCGAATGGTATCCCCTATTCCTTGTTGTAAAAGAATACTTAAAGCAGCAGTCGAAGCTACTATTCCTTTAGAACCCATACCGGCTTCGGTTAATCCCAAGTGCAAAGGATAACTACATCGTTGAGCTAGCTTTTGATAAATATTGATTAACGGCTGAACACCGCTGACCTTGCAGGAAATAATAATTTTATCTGCACTCAATCCGAGTTCTTCAGCTTGTTTGGCACTTTCCAGTGCCGATACAATCAACGCTTCTTCCATCACATCCTGTGCCTCATGAGGTTCGTCCAACTGATTGTTTTCATCCATCATTTTTGCCAGTAGTTTCTGATCAAGACTTCCCCAATTAGCTCCTATGCGAACCGGTTTGTCATTTTTAATGGCAATTTCAATGATTTGAGCAAACTGCGTGTCTTTCTTCTTGCCAAAACCAACATTTCCCGGATTTATGCGGTATTTTGCCAGCTTTTCAGCACATTTGGGATATTTTGAAAGCAATACGTGACCGTTATAATGAAAATCGCCAATCACAGGAACATTGCAACCGGCAGCACCAAGCCGATCAATAATTTCAGGAATGGCTGCTGCAGCCTCTTCTTTATCAACTGTCACACGAACCAACTGTGAACCCGCTTGCCAAAGTTGATAAATCTGCTCAACAGTTGACTGAACATCGGCTGTATCGGTATTGGTCATGGATTGCACTATCACTTCATTGCCACCGACAATGCAATCACCGACTCTGACCGGAATTCTGGATAAGTTTTTCATTATTATGATTCGCTAGGTTGTTTGATTAAAGCTAAAAGCTGTGAATATCTCTGTGCTCCAATTATACTTCGTGACAGCATAATTGACACCGATTTTGTTGAACCTTTGAGCCAGATAAACAGATATCCTCGCGTTATCCAATAATCTTTAACAGAGACGTCATGCTGGTTTTGACCTTGCTTACAAATCCATTGATTTTGTTGATTCACCCAAAATTCCGCACCATAATTTGAACTGATTTTCCGTGATAGAAAGTAGAAAATAACAACCAAAACAATCTCAATAGCAACTAAAAGCCAACCTCGAAGTCCTGCAAAAAGCATAAAAATCATTTGGAAAATGATGAAAATTTGCCCGAATCGGTTCAAGTTCAGAAATTCATTGCTCTTAATTTTAAGCATTAAACTTTATCAGCTAATTTCGGATTGATTTTATGAACCAGCTGTTTATCATTCTCGTTTTCAGGTATTAAATGACCACAAAACCAATCCCAAAGCAATGTGTCTTGATTATCTAGTAGCCGGTCAAACTCTATTAGTTCTTCATCTGACATTTGTTCATAATGGCTATCCATAAAGCGGATTAAAATCACATCCAGCTCTTTAGTTCCTCGACGACAACGCCATTGCAGATAGCCTTTTTTGAGTCTTTCACTCATAAATCCACCAGTTTTCCGGGGTTTATAACATTATTTGGGTCAAACACTTGTTTGATTTGCTTCATGATTTCTATTTCAGCATCACTTCGAGTGTAACCCAGATAGGGTTTTTTAATCAAGCCGACACCATGTTCCGCCGAAACACTGCCTTTCATGTCCTGTATCAAACCATAAACATGTTTATTAACATCTTCACAAGCGGACTTAAATTCAGCAATGGTCATTTCCTCAGATTTGATAATATTCAAATGCAAATTACCATCACCAATATGGCCAAACCAGACCAGTTCAAAATCAGGATAATATTCATTAACCAAAACATCTAAACGATTCATAAACTCAGGAACTTGCGAAACTTTTACTGAAATATCATTTTTATAAGGCGAAAAATGAGCAATTGATTCACTGATTCCTTCACGGTATTGCCAGAATTGTTCGGCTTGTTCTAACGATTGACTAATCAGCCCGTCGACAATGTCACCGTTTTCCATACCTTGTTCAAAGACTTGCATAACCGCTTCCTCTGAACTTTGTTCAGGATTGTCAAACTCACACAAAACATAGCATGGAGCTTCATCTTCAAATAGCCTTTCCAGCTGCCGGTGGCTGCAAACATGTTTCAAGGCGATATCGGTGAAAAACTCATAGGCTGATAAGGTTAAATGCTTTTTCGCTAACGTAAATACTCTCATAACAGCATCAAGAGATGATAAAGCTAGCAACATGACACTCTGTTCAAGCGGTGGCTTGACCAATTGTATAGTTGCTTCTGTGATAATTCCAAGAGTTCCTTCAGACCCAATAAACAAATGACGTAAATCATAGCCTGTAGCGTTCTTAATCAAACCATTGTTAAGTTCCAGAACATCACCTTTTCCGGTAACCACTTTCAAGCCAACAATGGAATCACGTGTCATTCCATAACGCAAAACACGAATCCCTCCGGCATTTGTTGCGATATTTCCACCAATCTGACTAGAACCGCTTGAGGCAAAATCCACCGGATAGAACAATCCTTTTTCTTCGGCATAATTTTGAAGCTGTTCGGTAATCACACCGGATTGAACAGTTACCTGAGCATCGTGCTGATTAAATTCGACAATATTTCGCATTTTTTCCATTGATACAACGACTTCTCCCTGAGTTGCAAAAGCTCCGGCGCTATAACCGGTACGTCCACCTGAAGGAACGATTTTAAAATTGTGCTGATTGGCGAGCAGAATTAACTTTTGTATATGCTCTGTGGTTTTCGGAAAAACAACACAACAAGCATTCACTTCATGAAATCGTGTCCAGTCACGACCGTAATTGAGTAAATCATCCAGTTCGGTCGAAAGCTCTATATTAGCAATCTCTAATTTTATGCAATTAATAATTTCAGATATATCCATGAACGGTTACAATAGTCGCGTCAAAGTTCCAATTATCGAAGATTATGAGCAAACTGTCATTAAGTAAAGAGAAAATAAAAGTAGTTTTATTGGAAGGAGTTCACCCTTTGGCGGAAGAATTGTTCCGAAAAGATGGTTATAACAATGTTCATTATCTGAAAGACTCTCCCGAACCGGAAGCTCTGAAAGAATTG
>JAGRJO010000163.1 GCA_020442725.1 Lysobacterales bacterium | reverse complement strand
GAGCCTTTCATCGGCAACCTTGATTTATTAATGCACTTTGAGAAAACAATTCCTCTCAATTAAGATTGTATCTCTCTAGTGAAAATACTTGGGCAAAAGATTGAGTTCAATCAACCTGAATTACTTGAAAGAGCCCTGACACATCGTAGTGCCGCCAAGAAAAACAACGAACGTCTGGAGTTTCTTGGCGACAGCATTTTAAGTTTTGTTATTACCAAATGGTTATACGACAACTTTTCACATCTGCCGGAAGGTAAATTATCACGGATGCGTTCCACATTGGTAAAAGGAGCTACCTTAGCTGAAATTGCTAAAGAATATGATTTATCCAACCAACTTATTCTTGGTGCCGGAGAACTAAAATCCGGTGGTTTCAATCGTTCCAGCGTGCTGGCTGATGCCGTTGAAGCTGTTTTTGCAGCCGTGTTTCTGGATCAGGGAATTGAAAAATCAGAGAACTTTATACGAACTGTCATGAAAAAGTGGTTAGACAATGTTGATCCGGATGTTACAGACAAGGATGCAAAAACTCGATTACAAGAATATTTGCAGAAAAACGGACACAATATTCCTGAGTATAACTTGCTCGAAACTTCCGGCAAAGATCATTTGCAAACCTTTAAAATACAATGTCTGGTTCAAGAACTTAATTTATCGACAACTGCAATTGATCGCAGTCGTAAAAAATCAGAACAAAAAGCTGCTGGACTAATGCTTAATCAAATCATCAATTCAATCTCATGAATAAATGTGGATATGTAGCAGTTATTGGCAAACCCAATGTTGGCAAATCAACGTTAATAAACAACATTGTCGGTGAAAAAGTCAGTATTGTGACTGCCAAACCACAAACCACACGCCATCAAATATTAGCCATTGCTACCAGCGAACAAGGACAGATTCTTTTTATTGACACACCGGGAATTCATACCGGTCATAAAAAAGCCCTCAATAAATTCATGAATCGAACCGCATCAACCGCTGTCAATGACGTTGATTTGATTTTATTTGTGGTTGAATCATTGAAGTGGAATAAAGATGACGAAAAAGCATTGTCTGCTCTCAAACATTGCACAGCACCGGTTTTATTAATCATTAACAAAGATGATTTAGTTAAAAAGAAAGAGACTTTATTAGCTTATGCTAATGAGCTCTTTGCCAAATTCAATTTTACTGAAGTTTTTTATCTCTCAGCATCCAAAGGCAAAGGTGTCGAACCATTAATAAACAGCATTTACCAACATCTTCCGCAATCAGAGAATTATTTTTCGGATGATTTATTAACTGACAAACCAACAAAGTATCTGGTTTCTGAATTAATTCGTGAACAATTAATGCTTCGTTTTCACCAAGAACTTCCCTACAGCCTGACAGTTGAAGTGGAGTCATTCAAAGATCAGGGAAATATTGTTCATATTCACAGTGTAATTTGGGTCGAGAGACCGATTCAAAAAAATATGGTAATTGGCAAACAGGGAGCTTCTCTGAAACATGTTGGTATTCAATCAAGGAAAGAAATCGAAGATTTACTTGGAAAAAAAGTCAACCTCAAGCTCTGGGTTAAAGTTAAATCCGCTTGGGCAGATAACGATAAACTCCTCCAACAGTTGGGTTATAAAGACGAATATTAATGTCTTCCTATCGAGAAACGACCGGATATCTCATTCATCAAAGAAAATATCGTGATAGCAGTCTGATTTGTGAGTTTTTTTGTAAGGATTCCGGTCGCCTCAATCTGATTGCAAAAGGTATCAGTAAAAACAACTCGTTAAAATCACAGCTCAAACCATTTTGCCTGCTTAAAATCCAATATTTTGGCAAGTCAGAACTTAAAACTTTAAATAGCTGTAATGTGATTATGAACAGACATTTCCAGAATCTCAAAGACAAAACGACTGGATTATACTTAAATGAGTTGTTACGCTATTCGCTTTTTGAAAATGATACCGCTCAGGAACTCTTTACAATCTATGATTCTGCGCTCAATCAAGTGGGTGTTGAAAAACTCTCGAAACTTTTAAGAAGATATGAACTGGCAATTTTGAAGCAAAATGGTTTTCAATTATCACCCGAAAGTTATAAATCATCAGACTGGTTATCCATTCAGGAAAACAAAGGGGTTTATGTTTCTGAAAGCGAAACCACTGAATCATGTTTGGTATCTGATTTAATCAAGTTACACAACTTTGAAAATTTAGAAAAAATCGAACTGATTCGAGTCAATAGATTTATGCATAAAGCGATTGATATCTGCTTTTCAAACCGAACTATCTACTCCAGAGAACTACTGAAAACCTTATAAACAAAACCTCTACAGGTTGTATCAATTGAAACTTCTGTATTATAATCAGAGAAAATGCCTGACAATCGTGGGATCAAGTGAAAAAGAATAAAGACCAAAGAAGTCCGCAGTCAAAAATGTTATTGACGCTGTCTATGGGTACTGCGATTGGAATTCTTCCCTTTGCCATATACAGAATGATACACAATGATTGGTCGGTTGCCATTCTTGACATTATAGTTTCATTTTTTATGTTAGGAATTTATTCCTATGTGTATCAAACGGATAAGGTTAAAAATGCCGGTGTGGTACTCGTCATTGCTGCATTATTAGCAAATGTGATTTCTTTTCATCTCAAAGGAATTAATCAGGTTTATTGGGTTTATCCGGCGATGATGTTTGCTTATTTCATCACACAACCTTTAAGAGCCGTACTTATCAACTCAATAATGCTGCTATTTTATATACCTAAGCTGGTTGTCAGCCACGAATCAGTCAGCACCGCAACCGTCATTGTCACTATTATTGTTACAAATATTTTTGCCTATCTTTTCGCGTCGGGACTTAGAAAGCAAGAGAAAAAATTGATAAAACTAGCGTCAGAAGACTATCTGACCGGAGCGGGAAACCGCAGGTCTTTGAGCAATCATTTAGAGAATCTCCACACCGTATTAAAGAATCACGATAAAACAGCATCTATAATGCTTATTGATTTAGACCATTTTAAAAATGTTAACGACATGTATGGACATATCAAAGGCGACGATGTATTGGTTACCATTTCTAACAATTTGAGAACATTTTGTAACGAATGCAGCAAGCTGTTTCGTTTTGGTGGTGAAGAGTTTTTACTAGTGTGTCAAAATGTTGATATTGATTTTGCTTTTGATAAGGCCGAAGAATTGAGAAAATATATTAAACGACAAATCATCGTTCAAGGCATTGAATTAACTATTTCTATTGGAGTTGCAGAGTACATCAAGGAAGAAAGTATCAGCGACTGGATTCACAGAGTCGATTTGGCTTTGTATCAGGCTAAAAACGAAGGTCGCGACCGGGTGATTAAAGGCTGATTATAAGGTTACTCACAAACAATGCTTAGGTTTAGGTAAACCGGCATATTTACTGGCAAGCCTGACAGGACCATCAGGAAACAGACGATAAAGATATCTTGAATTTGCTATATCTTCCGAAAATTCTTTTTTCATCAACTTAATCAAAAGCCTCATCGGCGGAGTGGTTTCTGTTTCAAGATAAATATCCCTAACCAAATTGATAATTTGCCAGTGCTCTTTATTCAATTCAAAACCATCATTTTCTGACAAAACTTTTGCAACTTCCAAATTCCAAAATTTGTAATCACTCAAGTGACCATTGGCATCCAGCTGTAAATCTGTTATTTCCATGTGTATATTTTCTCGAACTTCTCAGTTAATTCAACCCACTGCTGATGCGAAATCGTTGGAATGTTTCCAAAATTATTAACTAAAATAATAGATACATTGATTTGATATTTTGAAACTGTTTTCATAATTTTATTATAGCCATCCGAACAAATTTCATCGGCATAAATCAATAATTCATCTTTTTCCACATCAATCAACTGACAATAGAAACTAAAGTCAGATATTTCATTCCAATTGCACTGATGAAGGGTTTGCTTTTTCATATAACAATATCTGCCTGAGCGATTAGCTCTTTGATTTCAGAGATTGTTATCACCTCATACTCAAGGTGAGTATCAGACTCAACTTCCTTTTCTACTACATACACCTGATTAATTTCCATTAAATTCAAGATGTTCCACATTTTACTTTGCAACTGCGAAACACCCTCATTCATGAAAACCAAACTCACATCATAATCATATGACAGTAATGCCATCACCCTGTCATATTGCCATTGAGCGTTAGGACCCAAATGATGTTCTGTAACAAATATCAGGGCTTTCATGAAAACTCAATCATCTTATCAGAGCTTTCGATGGATTCAAGCCATTGACCCAAACCTGCTAATTGAAATCCTTCAGCTACTTGTTTTTTTTCAGACAAATAATCATCCGCAATCGTTGAGCATGCTAATAGTTTGACACTCTTCTTTGACAACTTAGACCACTCGGGGCTGCTTTCAAAAGCATATTTCACAGCATATCCATGAAAAAAAACACTCACAATCTCATGGTTCAACTCAAACAATGCAGTGGCAAACTGTAAACATTGCTGTGCAGCGATTGAGTTTTTACTAAGAGGACTTATAATTAATGAATATTTCACAGTTATAATGCAATTTAACAATTTTTTAGCTGTCTGAATTATAAAATAGCTCAATGAGATTTGAAATGATTAAGGCGTATTACTTCATGAAACCTATTTACGGTTTAGTACAAATTCAAACAAAATCGATCAAGGCAGTGATAGCATTGGTATGCTTAGCCTTCTTTCAATCAAATTACGCTTATGACTACAATCTCCCTGATTTGGGAACACCTTCAGATGCGGTGATGTCACCGGTTAAAGAAAAGGAAATACGCGATCAAATTGTTCAGCAGATTTATGAATACAATTTGGTCATGTCTGATCCGGTGGTCATGAGTTACATCGAACAAATTGGTTTCCGACTAGCTGCCAACTCAGAAAAACCAAGCTCTTCATTTGATTTTTTCATGATAAATGATAATACCGTGAATGCTTCAGCCTATCCCGGTGGATTAATTATAGTTCATAGCGGTTTATTTCTGCGAACTGAAAATGAAAGCGAACT
>JAGRJO010000162.1 GCA_020442725.1 Lysobacterales bacterium | reverse complement strand
TTTTGTTGTTGCCATACCGATGAGCATTGCTTTTATGTTTCCAAGATATAAAACAGAGGATGTTGTGCGACTCATGTGGAAATGGCCTGTAATGCTGGCATTGATTAGTCTGGCTTTCATATTGTAGAAAAAAGATGAAAAAAGAATTGAAAATAAAGGAAAAAGCAACAGAGAGAACCAATCCTCTGGCTCGGGTTTTTGACGATTTTATTAGTTTTTGTCAGTCAAAATCACTCTTTATGTTGCATTACTGCACCGGCTGTGGAGCAATTGAATTACCTCCGGCGATGACTTCTCGTTTTGACATGGAAAGATTGGGAATTCAGCCAATGGTCACCCCAAGACAAGCGGACATTCTGTTGATTACCGGTTATGTTTCTGTCAAAACCTTGAAACGAGTGATTCTCACTTATGAGCAAATGCAGTCGCCAAAATATGTGATAGGAATTTGTTCATGTACCGTCAATGGCGGAATGTACTGGCAAAGTTATGCTACTGCCAAAAAACTCAATGAGTATTTGCCGGTTGATGTTTATATCGCCGGATGTATGCCACGCCCGGAAGCGGTGATTGAAGGATTGAAACGCCTGAAAAACAATATCAAGAATGATCGCAAAGAGCAAAAAGGTAGTGCATGGAAAGACTACTTCCGCCGATATGATTATTATTTAGGAAACCAACAGCACTTGTTTGGTGATGACTGGCAAACACCGACGGATATTATTGCTGAGGCAAAACTATACGGACTAGAAACGAAAGAAACCTATGGCAAACATACCGATCAGTTGCTGAAAATTCAGAAACCACTCTTGCCCCAAGAAATGAAAATTAGGATGAAGCCATGAACAAGCATAAATCCATTGATGAAATTTTGAAAAAGGTAAACGATGTCAAAATTCTGCATAAAAGAGAACGCAGAATTCGTGTGGATGTGACTGCCGATTCGTTAACAACGGTATTGGAGTTGCTAAAAGGTCAGGCATCTTTTGTGCACTTATCTGCTATCAGCTGTGTGGACTGGATTGATGATGGTGAGTTTGAACTGGTTTATCATGTTTGGTCTTATGAAGAAAACTGCTTAGTTTCTGTGCATACCCGCATCGACAGGGAAAAAGCCAAGTTTGTTTCGGTTTATGACCTTTATAAGCCCGCTGATTTTTTTGAAAGGGATATTTATGAAATGTATGGCGTGTTTTTCATCGGTAGTCCCAGAATGGAAAAGTTTATTCTCACCGAATGGCATGGGGTTCCTCCAATGCTGAAAGATTTTGATTCCGAAAGTTATGTGCAAAACACCTTCAACTGGACGGAATATAACCCTGACTGGTTGCAAGAGTTGGAACAGCAAGGCGGAGGAATTGCGATTAAGCCGGAAGAAATTCGTTTATCCGGAGAATTACATAATATGTCCACACATCGCGAAAGAGACAAGAAAAAACAGCAAGACAATGTCAAGGGGTGGAAATCATGAGACCGGAAAATTATCAGGCTGTTCAGTTGGGTGACAGTAACGAATATGAAATTTTCATTGGGCCGAATCATCCCGGAATAGAAGGAAACTACGCATTCAGATTATTGCTTGATGGCGATACTATTGTAAAAGGTACCGCCGATGCCGGTTATCTTCATCGAGGTTTTGAAAAACTCATGGAAGGTCGATTATGGATTCAAAATCTGGCATTGGTTCCGAGGATTTGTGTTCCCGATCCGGCTCCGATGGAAGTGGTTTATTCCATGGCAGTTGAAGAAATTATGGGTATAGAAGCTCCCAGAAGAGCGCAATGGATTCGGGTGATGCAATTGGAATTATCTCGCGTTGCGGCTCATTTATTCACATTTGGTGGTCATGCGGCGACGACCGGAATGTACACACCGATGTTCTGGGGTGTGGCGGATCGTGATTTGGTTTTGGATTTGTTTGAAGAATTTACCGGTGGTCGAGTTTATAGCATTTACAACATTCCCGGTGGAGTGCGTCGTGAGTTGCCTGATGGATTTTTACAAAAACTAAGTAACTTGCTGGATTACCTCGAGTCTCGTCAGAACGATTATGATAACTTGTTGTTTACCAATCAGGTTTTTGTCAAAAGAGCCAAAAATACAGGAATATTGAGCAAAAAAGAGGCTTTGGAACTCGGTGTAACGGGACCAAATTTGAGAGCCTGTGGTTTGGAGTTCGATATTCGTAAAGATGACCCGTACCTGGTTTATGACGAGCTTGATTTTGAAATACCAACACAACAACATGGAGATGCATACTCACGAATTTTGGTGAGACGGGATGAACTGTTTCAAAGTATCAAAATTCTTCGTCAGGTGATTGAAAAACTGCCGAGTATTGATGGCCCTATCCGAACCGCAATTCCAAATCCATTATCCTGGAATGTTAAATCGGGAGAGGCTTATGCAAGAGTGGAATCATCCAAAGGAGAATTGGCATATTATGTTGTTTCCAACGGAAAAGATAAGCCATATCGGGTTCATGTTCGAGGGCCATCATCTATGCATGCGGTTCAAACACTGGAACATTTGGCAAAAGGAGCTCGGTTGGAAGACGTTGCACAAATCATGTTTTCTCTGGATGCATGTCCACCGGAGGTTGACAGATAATGAAAAAAATAGAATACAAAGACAAAGGCAGCATATTAAATCCTTTAAAAAATTTACAGTTTTTTGCCCGTAAGCCAATTACTGAAAAACTACAACCCCGACCGGCAAGTGCCAGTTATCGAGGTTTTCATATCAATGATATGGACAAATGCATTGGATGCAGCTCTTGTCAAAAAATTTGTGACAATGCCGCTATCACAATGGTTGAAGTTCCATCCATCAAAGAAGACGCCAGCAAAGGTATTCGTAATTTACGTCCGGCAATTGATTATGGTCGTTGTTGCTGGTGTGCTTTGTGTGTTGATATTTGTCCGACCAGTGCCATAGAGCTATCCCGAGAGTATGTTCATACCTGTGACGGAGATGAGACAGATAGCTATTTTGTGTTTCCACAGGAAAGCGGTATTCATGGGCTAAATTTTGAAAAAGGCTGGACCAAAACCAAAGACAGCGATTTGCTCGACAGAGAACGTCGTCCGATGCAGGAGATGAAGCCCGAAGACCGAATTGATAGTTTTGATGAAATTGTTGATGGCTTCACCATGGGAATGGCGGTTGAAGAAGCATCAAGATGTGTGGATTGTGGTTTATGTGAAGATGCTTGCCCGGCACACATGCATGCTCCGAATTATATTCGTTCGATTTATGAAGGAAATCTGGAGCAAGCGGTTGAATGGATGTATGAAACTAACCCTTTTTCACATGTTTGCGGAAGAGTTTGTACACATATTTGTGAATCCGCCTGTTCATTAGGCCGGGTTGGAGAAGATGGAGTGAAAACCTCACAACCCATAGCAATTCGTTGGTTAAAACGCTTTGCAATGGATCATGTTCCCAAAACCAAAATCAAGCAAATTGCCAAAAAAGGTAAAGCTACGAAAAAATCAGGTAAACGAGTTGCGATTATCGGTGCAGGACCTTCGGGTTTAACAACCGCTTTTGATTTGGCAAAAAAGGGTCATAAAGTTACTGTGTACGAAGCTCAACCGAAAGGTGGCGGAATGGTTCGATATGGCATACCCAATTACAGGCTTCCTGAAGACCGCCTGGATCAGGATATTGAAGTGATTCAATCGGTTGGCGTTGATATTCAGTACAATGTTCAAATCGGCAAAGATATCACTATGCAACTACTACAAAAAGAAAATGATGCTGTGGTTTTGGCAATTGGCTTGCAAAATGGTCGCTCCACACGAATTCCCGGAAGTGACAATAAAAATGTCAAAAAGGCTGTTGACTTGTTAAGAATGATTCCAAAAGGTGAAGAATTTGAAATTCCTCAATCAGCAGTTGTGATTGGTGGTGGTAATGTGGCGATGGATATTGCGCGTTCTCTGGCTCGTTTACAAAAGCAAAAATTCGGCAAAGTCGGCATTACTGTCTCAGCATTGGAAACTCTCGGTAGAAACTTTCTGGCAGATGATGAGGAAGTCAAAGAGTCCAAAGAAGAAGACATAACCATTTTGGATGCCAGAGGACCTGTGCAATGTGTTGTTGATAAAAATGGTAAACTCACAGGTTTAGAAACAGTTAAAGTGGTTTCTATTTTCGATGAAAAAGGTCGTTTTGCTCCTAAATACGATGATTCCGACAAACAATTTCATGAAGCAGAAATGGTTGTTGAGGCCATAGGTCAAATGGCTGACATTTCAGTTCTTGGTGAAGAATTGACTGAAGAACTGGAATGGAACAGAGGGCGAATTCAAGTTGATGAAAACGGAGCAACTTCTGTTGATTGGTTGTGGTCTGCAGGGGACATGGTCAACGGTCCGGATGTGATTCATGCAGTTGCTGATGGTCACAGAGTGGCAACAGATATTGATAAGTATTTACGGAAAGAGAAAAAATCATGAGTGAAAAGCATAAAGAAGGTCACAGTAAATCCTATAAAAAACTGCAAGGGATGAAAACTCTGGAAGAAATTCTGGATGTAGCGATTTCTTTTGAAAAAACCGCCAGAGATTTTTATTCCGGAATGATTCCGAAAGTCAGTAAAAACATTCGCTATCTGGTTGAAGAGTTGGCAGAAGAAGAGCAGGAACATTTTGATTTATTCAGCAGTCTGAAAGACAGTCCAAATGTTAAAAAACAACTCAAAAAAAGAATCAAAACACCGACAGAAGATCACAAATTCTCAGACTTTGTACAACTGTTGGATTTGGGTGACAAACCTGATGATCAAAGCATCTTGCAGTACGCACTAGCTCGTGAAGATGCTGCGATGAAACAATATCAGGAGCTTGCTGACAATGCTCCTGAAGGCGAACTCAAAGACACTTTTCAGTTTCTCGCTTTTGAAGAAGCCGAACACAAATTAGAACTGGAAAAGAAATACTACGAAATTATTCATAGTGGTGGTCCGGGTAACTGATTTGGAGCTGTAAAGGCGTTCGGGTAGCAATATTTCCCTAATTGAAGTATTATTTTAGTGAAACATTAGCCTTTCGG
>JAGRJO010000161.1 GCA_020442725.1 Lysobacterales bacterium | reverse complement strand
AGGGGATTTTTAAAACATAAAGAAAAACCGGTTCTTATTTATGCACTAATTGGTATCGGGCTATTGGTAACAGGAACTTTATTGGAAGAAAGGATTTCGATTCTTGTTGAGTCAGTGATTTTCGTGTGTGGTGGATTATTGCTAACTATTGCTCATTGGAAGAACTTCAGACTAGAACGCTCCTGTGAACTTCGCAATAAATAAACTCTATCCGTTCGCCGGACAATACAAATCGCTGAGCACTTCAATAATGCGAGTTGTGTTTGATTGTGCCAGAGAATAATAAATCACTTGTGATTCACGTCTGGTTTTCACCATCCCTTCTCTTCTCAAAGTTGCTAAATGTTGGCTTAAGGCAGATTGGCTGAGTCCAATTTGTTGATGAAGCTCAGTTACAGAATATTCCCTAACTTCCAAAGCACACAAAATCATTAAACGGGACTCGCTGGAAAGAGTTTTCAGCATTCTCGCTGCTTTTGATGCGTGTTCCTTTAAATCCTCATAGGACTTTTGTTTATCTTGAGTTTCTACCATGATGCCAATTGATGTGCAATAAGTGAATTATATTAAAATATTCTAATATAGTAAAGGATGCTTAGAGAATCTGAAAAAATCACCTCTTTGCCATATTTATGACAGATTTATTTTGAATAATTTCAATTCGCAAAAATGAAACAAAGATTATGAAGTTATTCATTCCAACAAACGAAATTAACAATGATTGGGTTGACAAAGGGTTTAGTTTTAAACCGTTGATAATTGAAGCCTATCAGTTTCACATTTCTTCATCGATTGGAGAAAAAACCCAAAATTTATTGAGCAAAAAAGTAAAGACCGGAACAATAACAACCAACATCGGTAAAACTCTGGAAGAATAATCGAGCTTTACCCAATTTACTAACGTGTAAGCACCTCCTTGGTGGAGAACAAGTGCTGTCAACGAGGTAATTACAAACTTTGGAAACCTTTTTTGATGTTTTTGGTTGTCATTGAATGAATAAAAATAATGACCGAAATACGCCGTAAAAAGCCCAAAGAGAAATCCTGAAAAATGTGAAACAAAAAAGTTGATTTGTAAAACCTTATAAGAAAACAGCGCAATAGAGAAATGAACAACACTTGCTAAAACACCAACAATCCCATACCTAAAAAGCAATTGAGTTGTCGGATTATTCCAATATCGCAAAAATACTTTCTTCATCGACCTTAATATCTATTTGCCTGAGACTTTGACCTTTACATGGGCCGCTGAGACAATATCCTTTGTTCAACTCAAATACAGCACCATGAGCCGGACAAACCAATTCTTGGTTTTCTGTCATTAAGAACTGATTTTCAGCAAAATCAAGTCTTCGTCCCTGATGGGGACAAGAGTTTGTGTATGCTTTGAAACCTTCTTCTCTTTCAATCAATATCAATGAAAGCTGGCCCTGTCCTGTGTCTATTGAACATTCTCGCAATACACCTGACTCAATATCCTTTAATTTGGCAAGCTCAATCATCAGCTATTTTTCTGAAAATTTTCTAACGGCATTGACCAAAACCTCGAGTTTTTCAGGCTGCATATCAGGCTGCATTCCATGGCCTAAATTAAATACATGTCCGTTTCCTTCACCAAAAGAATCGATAACTTTTTTAACTTCTTCCTCAATAACAGAATCTTTTGCGTATAACACACATGGATCCATATTCCCTTGTAATGCGACTTTATCCTGAGTTAATTCTCTTGCTAACGATAAGTCCGTTGTCCAGTCCACACCTAAACAATCCGCTCCGGTATTTGCGAGGTTTTTAAGATTATATTGAACCCCTTTGGAGAAAAGAATAACCGGTGTTTCAGGGTTTTCTTTTTTCACACCTTGTACGATTTTCTGCATATAATCCATTGAAAACACTCGATACATTTCTGGTGATAATGCTCCTCCCCAAGAATCAAAAACCTGTACAGCATTTGCTCCGCTGGCGATTTGAGCATTCAGGTAATTAATACTGGCGTCGGTAATTTTTTGTAATAGTTTATGAGAGGCTTGTGGTTGATTGAGCAAAAAGGATTTTGCTTTGGAAAAGTTTTTCGAACTTCCACCTTCAACCATATATGTCATCAATGTCCACGGCGATCCACAAAATCCAAGTAGCGGAACTTTTCTGTTTAATGTTTGAGAGGTTAAAGAGATACCGTCCATAACATATTTCAAGTCATGATTGACGTCTATTTCAGGTAAATTATCAACATCTTCAGCGGTTGATATTGGCTTTTTAAACTTTGGACCTTCACCGGTTACAAAATACAAACCCATGCCCATGGCATCAGGAATGGTCAAAATATCAGAAAAAATAATCACTGCATCCAAAGGAAAACGGCGCAATGGCTGTAAAGTCACTTCACAAACCATTTCCGGGTTTTTAGCCATCGTCATAAAATCACCGGCTTTTTTCCTGACTTCGCGATATTCAGGCAAATATCTTCCGGCTTGACGCATCACCCATACCGGCGTTCTTTCAGTTTTTTGCTTGGTTAAAGCTCTCAGTAAGAGGTCGTTTTCTAGCTTCATTTTATTCTAATATATTATAAACACGGGTATTTTATGCTCAAGCTGCTTTTTAGTACATGGATGAACCGAATTTACTTGATTTATTGGAGATTCAATCAATACTCGCCAATGTTATTTTCTTATCAACCCCAGAAAGTTGCAAAAAAAAATTTTGTGGCTAGAATCTAGGGCGAGTTGAAGAAAGCGGGTTCGCTATATTCTTTTGAATTAAGATGAACCATCTTGCATTTTACAGGTCATAACGCCTGACTTTATTATTTAACATTCAGAGATTTTTATATGAATAAGATTTTCACGCTTGCGTGTTTATGTTTTTTTGTAAGTGCAAATGCACAATTTTTAGAAAGTAAGCCCCCAACGGATCGAGAACTTAAAATCAACAATGCCAATGACGTTGCAACCCTAATGAGGGTAGCAATGATTGCAAAAAAAGAAGGTAAATATGATGATTTAATAAAAGCACTGGAAAAAGTGGTCAAACTGAAGCCTAGCATTCCGGTTTTTCAATATAAGTTGGCTCAAGCGTACTCACTAGCGGGGAAAAAATCTGAGGCATACAATGCTCTTATTGCCTTGCAAAAACAGGGTGTTTATTTTGATTTGGCTAACGACCCTGATTTAGAAACCATCAAGGTTCACAATGTTTTTAACTATATCAAAGAAAACATGGATATCAGCGGTCAACATTATGGAGAGGGTGTTGAAGCATTTAATATTAATAAAAGCTTTAGTGGTTTACTGTTTGAAAGTTTAACTTTTGACGAAAAAAGCCAATCTTTTTTAATGGGTAGCCTCAGAGACGGAAGTGTCATAAAGATTGAAAGTAATGGTAATATTTCTCGATTAGTTGAACCGACTCCCGGTGGGAAAAACGGTCCTTGGGCTGCATTGAGTCTAGCTGCAGACTCTAAGAATAATGTGCTATGGGTTGCAAGTGCCGCAATTAGCCAGTTCGGTAAAGTTGATAAAGAGTCCTCAGGGTTATCCGGTATTTTCAAATATGAATTAGACACCGGTAAACTCATTAGCTCAATTTTGGTTCCTGAAAATAAAAGACCGACTTTCATTCGTGACATGCATCTGACGCCAAAGGGAGACTTGTTTTTTATTGATGGAATTAAAAACCTGGTCCTAAAAATTGGTAAAGATAGCAACGATATTACTGTTGCCTTTGCAACACAAAAATATCAAAACTTGAGAAGTATCACATCTGATGAGACCGGAGAAATTTTGTATGTCAGTGATAACGAAGAGGGAATCATTATTCTCAGCCTGAAAGATCAACAAATATTTAATTTTTCGAATAAGCCGGATCTAAATTTAACCGGCATTTCGGATATGCTCTTTGATGATAATAGTCTGATTATTCTGCAAAACGGTTTCAAACCGGAAAGAATCATGAGACTAAAACTCAATGATAAGAAATTTGTAATTAATAGAATTATTCCTATTGAGGCAGCAAATCCACAGTTTAACAACCTTTCTTATGGGGCTGTTGTTGGTGAAGGTTTGTTTTTTATCGCAAATTCGCAACTACCAAAAACCAATCTATATGGAGGACTATTGTCTGGTCAAGATTGGGAGCACATGGTTGTTTTGTCAACAAACAAACACTATAAGGAAGCAGAAACATTAAAGTTTCAAGAGGAGCTGGAAAAGCAAAAACAAAAAGTTGGTGGAAAATAAATAAAATCCACTAACGAATAAATTTGAAGCCGGCTTTAGCCGGCTTTTTGTTTTTTGGCAATTTCTGCCACTCTTTTCCCCAAAGCTAAACACAGCTCCTTTTCGTTCTTATCTATTATCCTGTCTGAGCCATTTCCGGACCAATGACTGGCGCCATAGGGTGTTCCACCACTTTCGGTGTTTAACAAAGGTTTTTCACTATATGGCAAACCGATCAAAATCATGCCATGATGAAATAGCGGTATCATCATTGATAACAAAGTCGATTCTTGCCCTCCATGCAAACTCGACCCGGAGGTAAAAACAGCTGCCGGTTTGCTTTCAAGACCTCCCGAAGCCCAAACACCTCCTGTTGAATCAATAAACTCTTTCATAGGAGCAGCCATATTTCCGAAACGCACCGGCGAGCCTAAAATCAAAGCATCGCAATCGTATAAATCTTTCTCGGTTACAAAGATATCACTTGAGACAAAGTCTTCATTTCCGGCAGGGCAAATACTACGAATAACAGCATTCACACCTTGGCAAGATGAAACACCCCGAGCAATCAACTTTGCCATTTTAGCTGTATTTCCATGCTTGGAATAATACAAAATTAAAACATTAGTTTCTGCCATGATTTATAGAATATCGAGAACAGACTCAGGAGGTCGTCCAATTGCGGCCTTGTCTTTAGTAAAAACAATTGGTCTTTCAATTACTTTCGGATACTCGCGCATGAGCCGAATCAAGTCAGATTTTGACAAGTTCTCATTGGACATATCATATTCTTTATATTCCGCTTCATTCTTCCGCATAATTTCTCTGGGTTGTTTATTCAACAACTCTAAAACTCTTTCCAATTCTGCGACTGTCGGGGGTGTTTCGAGATATTTAATAA
>JAGRJO010000160.1 GCA_020442725.1 Lysobacterales bacterium | reverse complement strand
ATCCTTGATAATATTTCATTGCAACATGGGTTATCCTCTCAGCCTTTTCGTTTCACAGCGATATTAAATAAAAGTTTAAATATCAACCAAACAATGAAGCAACTGACACTATTGCGTGAGATACTGGGTTCAAATTCTCACAACATCAAAACAGAAAGCCGGGTCAGAACATTCTATAAAGTCGCACATCTGGCAACAGAACTTGACGGAATGAGTCATGAAATCAATCAATTGCCATTAATTAAAAAAGCGGCTCTGGCATGTCATCCTTATTACGATAAAGAAGTTGAATTACTAACCGACAAAAAGAATTTTGACTTGATACAATTTGATAAGCTCGCGTTTCAGCATATCGGTTATATTTTACAGAATCTGATTAAATTATGGTTATACTCTTTCAGAACTTCATTTTTTGTTCGCTTACTTTTTCCTAAAAACAAGTATAAAAACATGATCAAAAGGATGAGTGCCAGTTTTGCATTTTTATCAGACATCATTCTGATTAACTGGACATTCAAGAAAAGAATTAATACCAGTTTCGCCGGGCAATTAGGACGCAGTATTCAGGAGCTTGCAACTTTAGTAACAATTTATTCATGCTATGAGCAACCAGTTTTTAATAGTTCAGCAGCCAAAGATTTAATTAAGTTTAGTTTAAAGAATGGACTTTATAACACTCAAAAATCACTGAACGATTCTATCAATCTGGCGTTTAATCGTTTTCCCGCATTGCTAATTAAAGCGATGTTGTTTCCTCTCGGCAAACCGTTTCATTACAGTAGTGGTAACCAACCTATGGATAATGAAATCGAAAGCATTTGCAAACTGGAAAATAGTAATAACGAGTATGAGCATTCACAATTTTTGCAGAAAATTTTTGATGCCAAACAAAAACTAAAAATTGCCGAATCTGCCGAAATTGCTGTTACCAATGTCACCGGAACGCCGGTAACAACAGATAATTACGAGACACTTATCAACCGATGCTTGGCTGCCGGTATCGTCAGTATCGAACAATCAGAACAACTCAGAGATGCCTATCAAAGCATCCTTGATATACAGTTAACTAACCATTTCGGAAATAACTACGAGAAAAAGAAACATGAAGAATAAACACAACATCAGAAAAGCTGCAGTTCTTGGAGCTGGTGTGATGGGTGCACAAATAGCAGCCCACTTTGCCAATGCCGGAATTCCTGTCACTTTGTTTGATTTGCCATCTGAGGGTAGCAACAAAAACAAAATTATTGATACAGCTATCAAAATGCTTGGCAAACTCAAACCCGCTCCTTTAGAAGTCAAATCCGCCGCAAAGTTGATTGAAGCTGCCAATTATGATGAAGATTTAAACAAACTTTCTCAAGCTGACTTGATTATTGAAGCGGTTGCGGAACGCATGGACATCAAGAAAAGTCTTTATGACAAAATTGAAGATTATGTCAATGAGAATGCTATTTTTGCCACAAACACATCCGGATTGAGTATTAATAGTTTGGCAGAAGTTTTTCCAGAAAGCCTCAAACAAAGATTTTGTGGCGTGCATTTTTTCAACCCGCCCCGATACATGCATCTGGTCGAAATTATTCCTGCAAAGACAACCGAGCCATCAGTCATTGATGATTTAACTGAATTTTTGATAACAACTTTAGGCAAAGGTGTGGTTAACGCAAAAGATACACCGAATTTTATTGCCAATCGAATCGGTGTTTTCTCAATTATCTGCACCATTTATCACGGAATGAAGTTCAATATTCCTCTGGAAACCGTTGATGCTCTAACCGGAACATTGATTGGCAGAGCCAAAAGTGCCACATTCAGAACCGCTGATGTGGTTGGTTTAGACACACTCAACCATACAGTAAACACTATGAAAAATGGTTTGCCGGATGATCCGTGGAATCAACACTATCAATTGCCAGAATGGCTACAGGAATTGATTAAAAATGGTGCTTTAGGGCAAAAAAGCGGCGCCGGTGTTTATCAAAAGCAAGGCAAAGAAATTAAAATTATAGACATTGAGCAAGGTCAATATCGAACACAAAATGCTGAAATAGAGCCTGATGTTTTGGCTGTTCTGAAAAATAAAAACGCCGGTGAGAGATTTGCACAACTGAGAGCCATGAAAGATTCAGCTCAAGCGCAATTTTTGTGGAGCATGTACAGAGATTTGTTCCACTATTCAGCTTATCATCTGGCAGAAATTGCGGATTCAACCAGAGATGTGGACTTTGCTATTCGCTGGGGATTTGGTTGGCAACAAGGACCTTTTGAAATTTGGCAGGATGCCGGTTGGAAACAAGTCTGTAAATGGATTGAAGAAGATATTTCCAATGGTGAAAGCATGATAAGTGAGAATCTGCCGAATTGGGTTGCTAAAATTGACAATCCACACACACAAGATGGTTCATATTCACCCGAAAATGATAATTTCCAGCCACGAGCTCAATTGGATGTGTTCAAACGTCAAATATTCCCTGTACCAACAATCGGAGAAACTGCCGATTATGGAGTGACTGTCTTTGAAGACGATGATATACGCTTATGGCACCAAAATGATGAAATCCTGATTGCCAGCTTTAAAACCAAGAAAAATATCATTACTGACGGAGTTCTTTCAGGAATTCAAAAAGCAGTTGAAGTTGCTGAAAAGGGCTTCAAAGGACTGGTACTTTGGCAATATTCTGAGCCATTCACTCTAGGAGCGAACCTTGCTCCTGCTGCAATGGCAATTTCCGAAGGAAAAGTGGAATTGGTCGAACAATTAGTGAATAAATTCCAGCAAACATCCCAAAAACTCAGGTTTTCTCAGGTTCCTACCATTGTTGCCACAAGAGGCTTAACACTTGGAGGTGGTTGCGAATTCTCCATGAATGCCACATCAGTTGTAGCTGCTTTTGATTCATGGATTGGTTTGGTGGAGGCAGGAGTTGGTTTGCTTCCTGCAGGTGGTGGTTTGAAAGAAATTGCTCGCCGTACATCCGAAGATTTTGAAACCGGTGACCTCTACCCTCAACTCGAACATTTTTTCAAATTGGTCGCTATGGCACAGGTTTCAGGTTCAGCATCCGAAGCCAAACAATGGAAACTGCTGAAACCATGTACCGATGTTGTGTTCAATAGCCACGAAGTTCTTTATGTTGCCAAACAAAAAATTCAATGGTTGAATGCCAAAGGTTACAGAGCTCCTGCTGAAGACACTCAAATCCGGGTTGCGGGACAAGCCGGTATTGCAAATATGAAAATGATTCTGGCAAATATGATGGCGGGACACATGATGAGTCCTCACGATTACGAAATAGCTGTACGAATTGCAACCGTGATTTGTGGTGGAGATGTTGACCGTGACTCATTGGTTACCGAACAATATTTATTAGATTTAGAGCGAAAATTGTTTATGGAGCTGATTCAAATGCCAAAAACACTTGCTCGAATCGAACACACTTTGACAACCGGCAAACCTTTAAGAAACTAATCTATTGGAGAATATCATGAAACAAACACAAGAAGTTTATATTGTAGAAGCTGTCAGAACTCCGATTGGTAAAGCTCCAAGAGGAATGTTTAATAAAACCCGTCCGGATGATTTATTGGCTCATTGTTTATCAACGATGCTGGCGCGTCATCCAGACTTTGATAAAAATGAAATCGGTGACATTGTTATTGGTTGTGCTATGCCTGAAGCCGAACAAGGTATGAATGTCGCTCGGATTGCCAGTTTATTAGCCGGTATTCCTGATACCGTTCCTGCAATGACGATCAATCGTTTTTGTTCATCCGGTGTGCAAGCAATTGCTATTGCTGCCCAACAAATAGCAACCGGACAAATGGATTGTGCCATTGCGGGTGGAACAGAAAGCATGAGTATGGTTCCAATGATGGGACATAAAATAGCCATGAATCCAAAAGTTTTTATAGATGATAATATTGGAATCGCCTACGGCATGGGAATTACCGCTGAAAATGTAGCGACTCAATGGAAAGTCAGTCGTGAAGCACAGGATGAATTCGCTTATAACTCACACATGAAAGCAATGAAAGCCATTCAGGATGGTCTTTTCAAAGATGAAATCATCCCTTATGAAATTGAATCAAGGGCCGCCAATCTGGTTAATGCAACAACCCAAGTTTCAACGCATCAGGTTGATACAGATGAAGGCCCAAGACCGGATACCAGCATCGAAGTGTTATCAAAATTAAGACCGGTTTTTCGCATGGGTGGGTCAGTTACTGCCGGAAACAGTTCACAAATGAGTGATGGTGCCGGTGCTTTGTTATTGGTGAATGAAGAAGTTTTGAAAAAATATAACATGACTCCGATTGCTAAATACAAAGCCTTTTCAGTAGCCGGTGTTCCAGCTGAAATCATGGGAATCGGACCTATCAAAGCCATTCCCAAAGCATTGAAACAAGTCGGACTCAAAAAAGAGGATATGGATTGGATAGAGCTTAACGAAGCCTTTGCTGCTCAATCATTAGCAGTTATCAACGACTTAGGCTTGAATCCTGAGAGAGTCAATCCCAATGGTGGTGCTATTGCTCTCGGGCATCCACTTGGAGCGACCGGTGCGATTCGTGCTGCAACTGCAATTCATGGATTACGCCGAACAGATGGCAAATACGGAATGGTAACTATGTGTATTGGAACCGGTATGGGAGCAGCCGGAATTATTGAAGCCTTGTAATTGCATGTCAAGCACTCGTGGAGATGCGTACTCTCATGCATCTCTACGAGTTATAAATTCTCCCAAACGTAATTATTCTCTGGTAATATTTCTGTATTTACTCCCAGTTGACTCCAACGACTCATTCGGTGAAAGTCGGAGCCAACGGAAATCTGTAACCGGAATTCAATTGCCAGTTTATTCAAGTATTGCGTTTTTTCTCTATTTTGATAACCGCTCATAATTTCCAGACCCTGCCCTCCCAAATCTACAAAATCAGAAATCAGACGCTTGAGTTTTGAGTTGGTAAATTTGTAATGCAAAGGATGAGCCAAAACCGGCACTCCGCCGGATTCAAGGATTACAGCGATAATATCTTTAAGTTCTAGCCAAAGATTTTTAATATCTCCCGGTTTTCCACTCCCCAGATATTTCTTAAACGCTTGAGGATGATTTTCAACAATTCCTT
>JAGRJO010000015.1 GCA_020442725.1 Lysobacterales bacterium | reverse complement strand
GTTCGACAAGAATCACATTTCTGAAATCAATAGCGTCGCGTAAAAAGGCCAACTCATCAACGGATTTGTCATCGCCCCTGATTTCATTTGCCAATTGCAACAGCATTTGTGATTGACCCAAAATATCTAAAGCTGTGTTTGTCAATGCCAAGTCCTCCTCTAGCATTGGTCCAACTCCACACCATTCGGATAATCTTTGCCCTAACACCAAGGTGTTATCCGCCAGATTGAGGACATAATTATATAAAGCAGACATCAGATGTTTTTGACCTCTTTATCAATATGATAGAAATCAGGATGGCGATAAATTTTATCTTCTGCCGGCTCAAAATAAGCATTTTTATCATCCGGATTTGAAGAAAATATTTGGGCTGATTCAACAACCCAAATACTTTCACCCTCCTCCCTTCTCGTATACAAATCCCTTGCATTCTGTAAAGCCATTTTTGCATCTATAGCATGTACCGATCCGGCATGTTTGTGACTCAAACCGGCTTTGGCTCTGATAAAAACTTCATATAATTTCATCTCAGGCAACCTCCTGACTATTGTTTTGTTTGGCAGCGTAGGCTTCTGCCGCTTGTTGAACCCAAAGACCATCTTCGTGAGCTTTGCGTCTGGTTTCCATTCTTTGTTGGTTGCACTTCCCATTGCCTTTAATCACATTCATAAATTCGTTCCAATCGATTTCACCATGGTCGTAACTTCCTGTTTCTTCATTAAATTTTAAATCAGAATCAGGAATAGTCAAGCCTAGATATTCAGCCTGAGGAACAGTCGCATCAATAAATTTATTGCGTAAATCATCGTTGCTAAATCGTTTAATTTTCCATTTCATGGATTGTTCAGAATGCTTGGAATCCTTATCGCTGGGACCAAACATCATCAACGCCGGCCACCAGAATCGATTGATAGCATCTTGTGCCATCGCTTTTTGTTGTTCAGAACCATGAGCCATTTTAACCATGATTTCATAGCCTTGACGTTGGTGGAAACTTTCTTCCTTACAAATTCGCACCATTGCCCTTGAATACGGACCATAGGAAGTTCGGCACAAAGCCACCTGGTTCATTATAGCCGCACCATCGACCAACCAACCCACAGCCCCAATGTCTGCCCAATTCAGCGTTGGATAGTTAAAAATACTGGAATATTTCGCCTTTCCACTGAGCAAATCAGCATACATTTTGTCACGAGATTCGCCTAATGTTTCAGCTGCAGAATAAAGATAAAGGCCGTGTCCGGCTTCATCCTGAATTTTGGCAAGTAGAATCAATTTACGTTTTAATGTCGGAGCTCTGGTGACCCAATTCGCTTCGGGTAATTGTCCCACGATTTCCGAATGAGCATGTTGTGAAATTTGACGAATCAGAGTTTTACGATAGGCTTCCGGCATCCAGTCGCGTGGTTCGATTTTTTCTTCTTTGTCGATTCGTTTCTGGAAAGCTTCAAGCAATTCCTGCGGTTCATCACCGGCTTTTGAATCTCTCAGACCTTGTGAATACATATTTTTCTCAAGTTTTAACAGATAGAGATATCATAAGAAATAATATCCATTACATTATAAAAGATGCTGAAATAGCAATCAATTGAAAATTTAATCTGTTGATTAGATTCTTTCAAGCAACATCGCCATGCCCTGACCAACTCCGACGCAGAGTGTGCAGATGGCGTATTTTCCGTTTGTTCTTTGTAATTGTTTTGCCGCAGTCAATACTAATCTAGCACCACTCATACCTAAAGGATGACCTAAAGAAATCGCTCCACCATTGGGATTGACTCTTTTATCATCATCTTTTAAGCCTAATTCCCTCATGACCGCCAGAGATTGAGCGGCAAAGGCTTCATTCAGTTCAATCACATCAATCTCATTCAATGATAAGTTGTATCTTTTTAGCAATTTTTGAACTGCCGGAACAGGGCCGATTCCCATAATTCTGGGTTCAACGCCGACCGCAACTGTACCAACAATTTTTGCAACGGGCTTCAGATTGTTTTCATCAACTGCTTTGTCTGAAGCAATAACTAACACACAGGATCCGTCATTCACACCCGAAGCATTGGCTGCGGTGACAGTTCCATTTTCATTTTTAAAAGGTGTGGAAAGTTGAGCCAGTTTATCCAATGGAGATTGGCGAGGATGCTCATCGGTTTCAAAAACGATTAGTTCGCCTTTTCTTTGTGGAATTTCCACAGGTATTATTTCTTCAGCAAAAATTCCATTGGCTTGGGCTTTAGCAGTTTTATTCTGACTGTTAAAAGCGAACAAATCCTGATCTTTACGGCTGATAGCGTATTTTTCAGCGATGTTCTCAGCAGTTTCAGGCATGGAGTCAATTCCATATTGAGCTTTAAGTTGTTTATTAACAAAACGCCAACCAATGGTTGTGTCAAAAATTTCTGCATTTCTGGAATAAGCCGTTTCTGCTTTTGGCATCACAAACGGAGCTCTGGACATGGATTCCACACCTCCGGCAAGTAACAAATCGGCTTCTCCGGTGGCAATATTTCTGGCAGCTTGTGCAACCGCATCCAGACCCGATGCACAAAGCCGATTGACCGTCACTCCGGGAACAGACATTGGCAATCCGGCGATTAATGCAGACATTCGTGCAATATTGCGGTTATCTTCACCGGCTTGATTGGCACAACCGATAATGACATCTTCAATCTTTTCCGGTTTGAGTTGAGGATTTTTTAGCAAGAGTTGTTTGATAACATGAGCCAGCATATCATCAGGACGAATACTCGCCATGCTGCCACCAAACCGACCGATTGGTGTTCTTAAACCGTCACAGATATAGGCATTTTTTATTGATTGGTTCATTTTTCCCCTTCTGAAAAAACTAAGGAACACAGAGATTCACAAAGAAACACAGAGTCACGCAGAGTTTTTTTACGAAATTTTATTTTTCTTATTTTCAAACAGATGCAGTCATCCCCGAGCAAGCGCACTCGTGCCTGGTTAAAACTGTAAGGTGGGTTTACCCACCATACGGTTTTTAAAAAAAATTAACACACCCCACAATCCCCTCTCAAGAGGGGACTTACAGATTCCCGCCTGCGCGGGAATGACTGATCTTGTTAGTCTTCACCTTCAAAGTCTACTTCAACTTCTGAATCTTCATCTTCCATATTAATGATTTTCGCAACACTCACCAATTTTTCGTCTTTGCTGAGACGAATCAAAGTCACGCCTTGAGTGTTTCTTCCAACCGTTGAGATTCCGCTGGCTTTGGTACGAACCAGAGTCCCACCATTACTAATCAGCATCACTTCGTCATTTTCAGTCACTTGACATGCACCGACAACTCCGCCGTTTCTTTCAGAACATTGAATCGCAATCACACCTTGTCCACCACGATTAATCAGGCGGAAATCGTCTAATGGTGTTTGTTTGCCATAGCCGTTTTCGGTACAGACGAGAACATTTCCTTCATGAGCAACAAACATGGAAACCACACTTTGGTTTTTCTTGAGTTTGATACCGCGAACTCCACGAGCTGTTCGACCCATTGCTCTGACATTTTCTTCATCAAAGCGAACACACTTACCGTCGGTTGTGAATAACAGAATTTCTTTGCTTCCATCAGTGATTTCTACATTGATTAAATGATCATCGTCCAATAAATCCAAACCAATCACACCATTCGCCCGAACATTTTTGAAATTGGTCAATGCACTTTTCTTCACGATTCCTTTGGCCGTAGCAAAAAAGATGTATTTGTCTTCTTCATATTCACGCACAGGTAGAATTGCTGTGATTCTTTCGTCTTTTTCTAAAGGTAAAAGATTAACCAACGGTTTACCTCTGGCTGTTCGTGAAGCCATTGGCAATTCATAAACTTTTAACCAATACAACTTACCTTTATCACTGAAACATAACAATGTATCATGAGTATTAGTAATCCACAATCTTTCAACAAAGTCCTCTTCTTTCATCTTGGTAGCAACTTTACCTTTGCCGCCACGGCGTTGAGACTGATAAACATCCAGTTGCTGCATCTTCGCATATCCGGCATGGGATAATGTGACCACCACTTCCTCTTCGGTGATTAAGTCTTCCATTGTCAAATGCATTTGATGCTCAATGATTTCAGAACGACGTTCATCCCCAAAGTTTGATTTAACTTCCAGCAATTCTTCTCTGACAACTTCCAACAATCTGTCAGGATTAGTAAGTATTTCGATAAACTCTTGAATTCTAATGATAATATCTTTGAATTCATCAGTAATTTTTTCTTGTTCCAGACCGGTTAAACGATGCAATTGTAAATCCAGAATCGCTTTTGCCTGAACCGGAGACAACTGATAGCCATCGTCAAACATTCCGTATTCATCCGATAAATCTTCCGGACGACAGAGATCGGCTTCACCGGAAAGCATTGTACGAATTAATTCAGACTTCCATCGTTTTGCAAGCAAGGCTTCTCTGGCAACTGCCGGACTTTCAGAGGCTTTAACCAGTGCAATGATTTCATCAATATTTGCCAATGCAACTGCCAGGCCTTCAAGGATATGAGCTCTGTCTCTGGCTTTTTTCAACAGGAACAATGTGCGTCTGACAATCACTTCCCTGCGATGCTTGAGGAATGCATCCAGAATTTGTCGCAGATTCAACAATTCCGGTTGTCCATCAACCAAAGCGACCATATTCATGCCGAAGACAGTTTGCAATTGTGTCAGTTTGAACAACTGGTTGAGCATCACTTCCGCGACTTCTCCGCGTCGCATTTCAATGACAATTCGCATGCCATCCTTATCAGACTCATCACGAAGTGCACTGATTCCTTCAATTTTCTTCAGTTTGAGCAATTCGGCAATTTTTTCTATCAGTTTGGCTTTATTAACCTGATAAGGCAATTCATCGACAATAATGCTTTGTTTGCCGTTGGATTCTTCCTCAATATGCGTTTTCGCGCGCATATAAATCTTGCCACGACCCGTTTCATAGGCTTCACGAATTCCCGCAGCACCATTGATAATCGCTGCGGTGGGGAAATCCGGTCCCGGTAAATGTTCCATCAATTCATCAAGAGTGATTTCGTTGTTATACGACAATGCAATAATGGCGTCGATAACTTCGTTCAAATTATGCGGAGGAATATTGGTTGCCATCCCTACAGCAATTCCGGATGAACCATTGACCAGCAAATTCGGAACTCTGGAAGGTAAAACAGCCGGTTCTTGTTCGGTTTCATCGTAGTTAGAGACGAAATCAACGGTATCCTTGTCAATATCTTCCAGTAACTGATGAGCAATTTTGGACATGCGGATTTCCGTATAACGCATTGCCGCAGCGGAATCACCATCCACCGAACCGAAGTTTCCTTGCCCGTCAACCAGCATATAACGCAATGAAAACGGTTGAGCCATTCGGACGATGGTGTCATAAACTGCTGAATCACCGTGTGGATGATATTTACCGATCACATCACCGACAATACGAGCTGATTTTTTATAGGCCTTATTCCAATCATTTCCCAGTTCGCTCATGGCAAATAAAACCCGTCTGTGAACCGGTTTCAAGCCATCACGAACATCCGGCAAAGCCCTGCCGACAATAACGCTCATTGCGTAATCCAGATAGGACTTTCTCATCTCATCTTCGAGATTGACTTTAAAAATTTCCGTAGTTTGATCGACCATAAATATAAAAATTCCAGCTTAATTCGCAATCGAGGGATTATATCACAGCCTGATTAAAATGTATTGATTTGAAGAATGATTTTATAGAAGTTTATCGGCTTAAAATTGAGATAATTTCTTCCGAATTCATGGGCTTGAAAAAGTAATATCCTTGTCCGAAATCCACACCCATTGATGCTAATGTTTCAGCGCCTTCGAGATTCTCAATTCCTTCAGCAACGATTGACATTCCAAGCCTTTTCGCCATTTCAGTAATGACTTCCAGCATGATTAAACTTTTGGGATTGGATTCAATTGCTTTGATAAATGCCTGATCGATTTTCAAAGAATCAAAATCCAGTTCAAGAAGATGTTGGAAACCCGAATAACCGGTACCGAAATCATCCAGAGAAATTTTAAATCCGTAATTATGGCAGTCTTTAATCCAACGTCGAACCAAACCATATTCTGCCAACATTGATTCGGTAATTTCAATCTTGATATTTCTCGCTTTGACTTTATGCTTTTCTGCAATTTGCTTGATTCGTTCAAAAAAGTGAGCATCCGATAATTGTGCAATAGACACATTGATACTCATAAACAAATCAGGAAGTTTGACATCGTAAGTTTTTCTGGCTTGTTGGAATTCTGACAATTGCCGACAAGCATTATCAAAAATACTCAAACCCATCGTCACAATCAAATCACTTTCTTCTGCCAAAGAGATAAATTCAAAAGGTGAAATCATGCCTTTTTCTGGATGTTTCCATCGGCTTAAGGCTTCAAACCCGGCAATATAGCCTTGATCCAGGTTAACCATGGGTTGATAAACATTGACCACATCACCATTCTCTAAAGCCTGAAACAATTCCTTTTCAAACCGAATTTTATGGATACCTTCAGTTAAATTGAGATTATGCTCGTTGCCTCCAATGGTCTTATTCGCATCTCTTACTTCCCGGTAATTGGGTTGTGTCATATTACGGATGCGTTTTAATAACACATTCATTAAAGTACGAATAATCGGATCTGAACTCTGTAATCGTTGTGTGATTTGAGTTTTATTGATTTGCATAAGCTCCAAATCACTCTCCGCATACGCACTCACTAATCTCATACTACTATCAATCACACCCATCTCGCCGAGCAATTCTCCGGAGCTGAGCGTTGTTATCAAACTTCCTGTCTGGTCATCAACATACAGACCAACAGTGCCTGACTCGATAATATAAGCACAATCGGCTTCATCACCAACTTTAAAAACCAAGTCCCCTTTGCTGAAAAATATTGTGTTGGAATGATTAGACATTTTATGACTCTGTTGAAAGTTCCATCGCCAACCAGCGTCTGGCACGTTTCCAGTATCTTCTGACGGTGCGGACACTGACGTCCAGAGCTTCTGCGGTTTCAATCTCTGAATAACCGGCAAAATAACGACATTCAACTGTACTCGCTAAAATCGGTTCGATTTCTTCCAGTTTGCTTAATGCACCGTTGACGGCAAGAATTTCCAAAGAATTATCCGTGACATTCACTTTTGAGTCCGTCAATGTCGTAGAACTGAGATGACCTCCACGCTTTTCTCGTTTGTTGCCTTTGAGCTGATCCAAAATTAATTGTCGCATTGCCGTTGCTGCAATTGCCAAAAAGTGCATCCGACCTTTTGCATTGACGGCTAAAGATTTTGAGAACTTGAGATAAACCTCATGAACCAAATCATTGGGCGTGATTAAGTTAGGATTGAGTTTATTGAGCTGAATATCTGCAATTTTACACAATTGCGCATAGAGAGCGTCAACAATAACAGCGAGCTCCATTTTTTCACCATCGGCATACGCCAAGATATGCTGTGTAATATTTTCGATGCTATTATTCATCAGCTAAACAAATATCAGAACAGGTAAAATTCTAACAAATAATTCCCGCCTTAGATACGAAAATCTCACCCAAATCCCAATTTCCCACTTGATTAAAACACTGTTGTCCTTATATTGGGAGCATTCTCAATTATTTGAATCGAAAAAGAATTATGGCAAAAAAAGAAAATTTACAATTTCAAACAGAAGTCAATCAATTGTTACAGTTGATGATTCATTCTCTTTATTCCAACAAAGAGATATTTCTCAGAGAATTGATTTCAAACGCTAATGATGCTTGTGAAAAACTCCGTTTTGCAGCATTAAGCGATGATTCTCTTTACGAGGGTGATAATACACTAAAGATTGAAATCGAATTTGATGAGGATGCCAACACAGTAACTATTCGTGATAACGGAATCGGCATGACTCGCGAAGAAGTGATTACAAATATAGGTACCATTGCCAAATCAGGCACAAAAGAATTTCTCAGTCAATTAACCGGAGACAAAGCCAAGGATTCCAAAATGATTGGTCAATTTGGTGTTGGGTTTTATTCGTCTTTCATTGTTGCCGACAAAGTGACTTTAAAAACTCGTAAAGCCGGCACAGAATCAGCGGTTATGTGGGAATCAACCGGTGAAGCCGATTTCAGTATTGAAGACACCAGTTATGAAACGCGAGGAACAGAAATCACTCTGCATTTAAAATCCGATGAAAAAGAATTCGCCAATCAATATCGTTTGAAATCAATCATCACTAAATATGCAGACAATTTGTCATTCCCGATAATGATGCTGGAAACCAGTGAAGTTGATAGCGATGACAAAGACGAAAACAAAGAAAAAGCTACAGTTACTGAATGGAAACAAGTCAACCGTGCTCAAGCCCTTTGGACGTTGCCAAAAAATGAAATCAAGGAGGAAGACTACAAAGAATTTTACAAAACCGTTTCTCATGACTGGAATGACCCAATGGTTTGGTCGCACAATCAGGTTGAAGGAACTTACGAGTACACTTCCCTGCTCTACATTCCGTCCAAAGCGCCTTTTGATTTGTGGGAACCGGATGGTCAACATGGTTTAAAACTGTACGTTCAACGCACATTTATCATGGATGATAGTAAAAATTTATTGCCAAGATACCTGAGATTTGTCAAAGGTGTGATTGATTCCAACGACTTACCGTTAAACGTATCACGTGAAATTTTACAAAGCAACAAAGTCATTGAATCCATTAAACGAGCTTCGACCAAAAAGATTCTTGGTCTGTTAAAAACCATGTCCGAAACTGAGACCGAAAAGTACCAACAGTTCTGGACAGAATTCGGTCCCGTCATGAAAGAAGGTGCTCATGAAGATTTCAAAAACAAGGAAGACATTGCCAAATTGTTACGTTTTGCAACAACTCATAACGAAGATGATACGCAAAATGTTTCCCTACAAGACTATATATCCCGCATGAAGCCGGAACAGGAAAATATTTACTACATCACCGCAGACAGTTATAAAACTGCGAAAAACAGCCCGCATCTTGAAGTTTTCAAGAAAAAAGGCATCGAAGTTTTATTGTTATCTGATCGCATTGACGAATGGTTGGTTAGTGGCTTAACCGAATTTGACGGTAAAAAACTCAAATCCGTTGCTAAAGGTGATTTAGACAAACTCGATACAGAAGAAGACAAAAAAGAAATCGAAAAAGCCGAAAAAGATTATCAGAAAATTCTCAAACGCATGGAAAAAGTATTGGCGGATAAAGTTGAAAAAATCAAAATTTCATCCCGTTTGACAGACTCAGCATCCTGTATTGTTCTCAACGAGCACGACA
Source organism: Lysobacterales bacterium (assembly GCA_020442725.1). Taxonomy (GTDB): domain Bacteria; phylum Pseudomonadota; class Gammaproteobacteria; order Xanthomonadales; family Marinicellaceae; genus NORP309. The sequence goes on along the minus strand of JAGRJO010000015.1, from coordinate 12,339 downwards.
TGGCGTTGTACATGCAACAACTGATGAAACAAGCCGGACAAGCAATGCCAAGCAGCAAACCAACTTTGGAAATCAACATCGAACACCCGATTTTCAAAAAATTATCAGATGAAAAAGACAAAGAAGTCTTCGCCGACTGGACCACTTTACTGTTTGAACAAGCCGTTCTAGCCGAAGGCGGTCAACTGGAAGACCCTGCCGGATTCGTCAGAAAATTGAATACTTTGATGTTGAAGTAGGCGGTTATAATTAATTGCAAATCAGAAAAGGTGTGACTGAGGAGGTTGCACCTTTTTTTGTTGGTTTTAGAAAACCAATAAAATCATTGTCTTTCTCAACTTTATTGAGACCAAACGGCAGGACAGCCGTTTTGCCACGCGAAGCGACCCGCAGGGTTCGTAGCAGGAGCGAAGAGACAATCCAGTCATACTGAATTTATTTCAGTATCTAATAATATTGGCATATTTTGCGTGCTCAAAAAGTACCGCAAAAAGAGCACCCCAAACTCTCAACCTTCGGTTTCCCTTAATATTTCCTCAAATTTGGCGAGGTATTTGAACTCGCTTCGCTCAGACATAAATACCTCGTAACTCCAAATTTGCATAAATATTTCGGTGAGAATTAAGGGGTTTAAAAAGAACACCGACATACTGATCGGAGTGGACAAAGTCCACGAAGTCGTAAGTATCTCCTAACTATTCCTTGATTTATAACATGACAAACAGGTAGTTGGTTTTAACCAATATATTTGGTAGGTTGGCGCTGAACGAAGTGAAGCCCAACAGTTTTGCTTAAAATAATGTCGGGCTTCGTAAACTCAGCCCAACCTACTTGCTAAAAAACTCGGGAACAATTTCGCTGGCTTTTCCATAAATTGATTCCTGAAAATGGCTTTTTTGCTCTCCGGGTTCGAGGTTGAGTTCAACGGTGCGAGCTCGGGCTTGGTTGGCGATTTCAACGAATCCGGCTGCGGGATAGACTGAACCGGATGTGCCGATGGATACAAATAAATCGCATTGCAGAAGCTCCTGATAAATTCGCTCCATTTCATAAGGCATTTCGCCAAACCAAACAATATCTGGTCTGAGTCCGCCAACTTTTCCGCAAAATGCACATGGCATATCTTTGCCAAGTTCTCCTTCTATACGACTGATTTGATTGCAAAATGTACAAGATTTACTGAGCAATTCTCCGTGCATGTGGATGAGATTACGACTCCCCGCTCTTTCGTGCAAGTTATCTACATTTTGAGTAACTAGCAGGAAATTTTTGAACTTTTTTTCAGCTTCTGCCAGAGCAAAATGGGCTGCATTAGGTTTAACTGTTTTCAAATTCGCTCGTCGTAAATTGTAAAACTTATGCACCAAATCGGGGTTTCGGGTAAAGGCTTCGGGAGTAGCGACATCTTCGATGCGATGATTTTCCCACAAACCATTATTATCACGAAAAGTTGACAAACCGCTTTCCGCTGAAATTCCCGCTCCTGTGAGAACCACTATTTTCATGGTGATTGAGTTTGATTGAGCGCAAAAATCAGCAATTTTCGCGAGATTTTTTCTTCACGATTTCGCGGCGCTTGTAAATTCATTCTTTGCAAATATTTGGAGTTATCTTGTTGTGATTTGTGCAGTAAGGACTTGAATAGAAGTTTGATTTTGGAAAATGTCGAGCCGGTTTGTGATTTTAAATATTTTAAGGCTTTGACAATGACTAATTCTTCATCGGTAAAATCACATCCGAAGGGGAATGTTGGGAAAAGTCCTGAATGTTTGAAATGATTGATTTGTTTATCCAATTCTTGAGCAGTGTTACTACGAAATTTTTGTGGGATTTCCCAATCAGCTGACAACTTATTGAATCGCACCGCTGTTTGACGTAGCTCTTCCTGAAATTGCGAGTCTGCAATACAAATCATGCGTTTGATGCATTCTTCATCGGATTGACCGCGTAAATCAGCGATTCCGTATTCGGTGATAACTATATCGCGTAAATGGCGTGGAATCGTGCAGTATGGGTATTTCCAGACGATATTGCTTACCAAACCTTTAGCTCCGGCATGCGTGCTTCGTACCATCAGAATCGAGCGACTATTTTCCAGAGTTTGCGCCATAGCAACAAAATTATACTGACCACCAACGCCGCTGACAACTTGATTGTTATCCAACGTATCTGAAGCTGCTGCTCCAAGCAAATCAACTTTCATGCAAGTATTGATAAATCGTGCTTTAATGCGCTGCACTCTGTCCAGTTCTTCGCCACCATAAAGTTCATTCACTTGACTCACCGGTGTCATTTGGAACAGCTCTCTATCGCTTTCATTTAATTCATGCAACCAACGATAAAACCACCTCGAACCCAGAAAAAAAGCACCGTGTAAAAGAACTCCTTGCTTTAATTCATCGCCTAAACAGTTTTCCTGAATGGCTTTGATGTTTTTGTATTCAAATAAATCGGTTTTATATTTTTTCCCTTTGGAATCAATCATATAACCTTTTTGCATTTGCAAATCAGCCTTAAGGATTCCCAAATTTTGCAATCTTTGCATTTGCTTTTTGGTAATAAATTCATCCAAAACTTCATGTTGCAGTAAAATCTCAATAATGTTTCTTTGAATTTTCTCAGTGATGATTTCCTGGTTCAGCAACGACTGAATTTGTGCATCCGGATACACTTTTCGTTTCAAAATTCCTTCATCATACAAATGGGCAAAGCCTTCGACAAACATTTCACTGGCTGCATAAACGCCTTTGTCAAAAGTCGATGTTGAGCCTGATTTTTTTATTACTTCATAGCATTTATCGAAAATATGTAATTCTTGCAGTATTTTTTGATACTTGGAGTTTTGATTTTGTCGCAATTTCATTGCATAAATCAAAGCATCGCCCAATGAGCCAATGCCGACTTGCATGGTTCCTCCATCTTCAATCAGACTGCTGGCTAATAAGCCGATGTTGTAGTCCGTATTATTGATGGCCGTTTTTGGAGTTGCAAATGGTTGAAAATATTGAGTTTTATCATCGATCAAAATATCAAAGAAATCCGCTTCAACCTGGGCTTTACCACCCATGAAAGGTAAATTTGGATTCACCATCCCGACTATTAATGGTTTTTTAATTTTCTTACGTTTTGCAATATTGATGATGTCAGTAGTTAAGTCTGTATTGCTGCTGAGACTATAAACTTTTTTGCCGTCAATTTCTTTAACTGAAACCATTTGCATCAGAACATTCAATCCATTACTCAACATATCACGAGCGGCGTGAGTGTAATTACTGCTGGTGTAATTTTTTTGTGCGGTTGCTGATTTGAGCATTTTGCCCGATTGCATATAAAATTCCGTGACTTTCATGTTTTCAGGAACTTTATCTCTAGCCACATCATTAATATATTCCAGCTGTGGATAATTTTCGCCAAACAATCTGTCAGTAAATGGTTTCAAAAATCGTTTTTCAAACAAAGATTTACCAACTGGTACTTGCAGAGATAATGCTGTGCATATTTCCAGATTTATGCTTGAATCTGTCGTGGCTTTTTGCCAAATTTCATTAATTAATGGATTGGGCTTACCAATTCCTAAAGGTGTTCCAATGATTAAATCTTTACCCGCAGAGCTGATAAGGTTTTGAACGCAATCTGAAATTTTGTTGAAATGAATTGTCATACAACAAATTATAAACGGAAATACTTAAGGAGCAACAATCTCCTCAAAAGAGTTGCTGAATATTAAGTCCTCAATAAAAACTATATCATCAAATAAAACTGTTGAAGGATTTGGTGAACCAGTATCATTGGTCGCTAAGCCGACATGAAATCTTGCATATTTCATACCATCAGGGACTGTCAGCACTCCTAGAATAGGTTCCCAACTATCAAACACTCCCCATAAATTGAGAGTACTATAATGCCCAACATAGTTTTGATTTTCATCCAACCAATCAATCCATAAGTACCCTGCCTGAGCCTCAGAGCTACCAATAACCTTGCTCATCACCTGAGCATAGTACTTCTCTCCCGAGACCACCGGTATAGCTGTTTCCCAATATGCACGAACAACTCCTCCATTATTTATGGTATCAGAAATCTCAAGACTCCCATTGGACAAAGCACCATCTTGTCCATTCCATGATGTTGTTGTTGATGCATTTCCATAATCTGCCCAACCAAGAATTCCGGTATCAAAATCAGGATTTGTGATTAAGTTCTGACAATATCCACTTGTAAAAAATAGAAATGTTAAGAAAAGTAGTTTATTTGAATGTCTCATAAGTCACCAATAATTAGCTATTATTAGTTTAACGACATTAACTTCTAAAATAGGACAAGTTAATAATAGAGGCCTTTGCTCGATTCGTGAGCAAAAGTCTCTAATAAATCAATTTTGTCTTGCCTTGTGAAGTTTTTTATAGCTTTCCAGTAATTTCAAATGCCTGTCGATTCCTTTAAGGTTCATCCCTGTTTCAAACAAGCCACTGAAGCGAATTTCACCAAAAACAGAGCCTACAACTTCGTCCATTGTTTTCTTACCAAACATACGGTTGAGGTTGTTCAGGTAATCATTAAGCTCTAAATGATCACTCAATTCAATTTCCAAAACTGTTTGCATTGCCTGATAAAAGAGATTTCGCTCAACGGTATTGACATTGTACTGCAAGAATTCCTCAACTAAATCCAATGCTTCTTCAAGTTCGTCCAAAGCGAGATAACACAAGATTTTCAACTCAAGAATGGTCAATTGTCCCCAAACAGTGTTTTCATCAAATTCGATACCAATCAATGTGATAATATCGGTGTAATTATCCAACTGGCTTTCTTCCAGTCTTTCAACCAAATCCACCAATTGTTCATCCGTCAGATTATGAATATTGAGAATATCCTCTCTGAAATCCAACGCTTTGTTAGTATTGTCCCAAATCAAGTCTTCAACCGGATAGATTTCAGAATAATCCGGCACCAGAATCCGACAAGCAGTACCAATATTTGTAAATTCCGCGATGTAAACCTCTTTTCCTATATCTTTCAGAATTTTCAACAAGGTTTCACATTCTTGTTCATTGGTTCCCGAAAAATCCCAATCGTAAAATTCATAATCATGTTTTTCACTAAAGAATTTCCACGAAATCACACCGGATGAATCTATAAAATGCTCGACAAAGTTTTCCGGTTCTTTAATAGCAAAGCTATTAAACGTCGGTTTTTTAATGTCATTCAAGCCTTCAAAACTACGTCCTTGTAATAACTCGGTTAAACTGCGTTCCAATGCCACTTCCATACTTGGGTGTGCTCCAAATGAAGCAAAAACTCCGCCGGTTTTTGGGTTCATCAATGTCACATTCATCACCGGAAATTGTCCGCCGAGTGAAGCATCTTTTATCACAACAGGAAAGCCTTGCTCTTCCAACGCTTTGATTCCGGAGAGTATCTTGGGAAATCTTTGTAAAATGTCTTTTGGAACATCCGGTAAGGTGATTTCCTGTTCTATGATTTGTTTTTTTACCGCTCTTTCAAATATTTCTGATAAGCATTGAACTTTGGCTTCTAATAAATTATTTCCGGCACTCATGCCATTGCTGAGAAACAGATTTTCGATTAAATTGGATGGAAAATAAACAGTCTCACCATCTGAGAGTCGTTGATAAGGAATGCAACAAATACCACGATCTATATTTCCGGAATTTGTATCAATCAAATGCGAACCTTTAAGTTCACCATCAGGATTGTAGATTTTCAGACAATGTTTATCCAAAATACCAGCCGGCAATTTATCGTTTTTAGTTAATGGAAACCATTTTTCATTGGGATAATGTACAAATTCGCTATTGGCTATGTCTTCGCCAAAGTACTGATCGTTATAGAAAAAATTACAATTTAATCGCTCAATAAACTCTCCCAAAGCAGAACATAAGGCGCTTTCTTTGCTCGAGCCTTTGCCATTGGTGAAACACATTGGCGATGCTGCATCCCGAATATGCAAAGACCAGACATTCGGAACCAGATTGCGCCACGATGCGACTTCAATCTTCATGCCTAAATCAGACAAAATCTTCGTCATGTCTGTAATGGTTTGTTCCAGCGATTTATCTTTCCCCTCGATAAAAGTTTCACTTTCAATATCGGTTAAATTGATCAGCATCGCTTGGGAATCAGCATCAATATTTTTTACAACTTCTACCTGAAATTCCGGTCCTTCCTGAACCACTTTCTTGACTGTACAACGATCTATTGAGCGTAAAATCCCTTGGCGATCTTTTTCAGAAATATCCTCTGGTAATTCAATTTGAATTTTGAAAATCTGCTTATAACGGTTTTCAGGATCAACAATATTATTCTGGGATAAGCGAATGTTTTCTGTCGGAATATCACGAGCCAAACAATAGACCTTTGCAAAATATGCGGCACACATAGCTGAAGATGCCAGAAAATAATCAAACGGCCCGGGAGCAGAACCATCGCCTTTGTAACGAATCGGTTGGTCGGAAATGACCTTAAAATCATCAAATTGAGCCTCAAGTCTGAGGTTATCCAGATAATTGACCTTGATTTCCATAGAATGACTGAAATTTAAAAACGAGCCGAATTATCGTTGTTTTTCTCACAATAGTCTTGGAATTTAGAGCAATTAGTTCGAATGATAAAGATTTTTAATTAAATTTCTCCACAATCAATTAATGGAGTTACCCAATATTTCAATTTAAAACGACTACCAATTTGACTGAACTTATTGAGAATTTCTTTCAACTGTTTGGGTTCATGAATCAATTCCAAACGATAAAAATCCTTATATCCTTCAACTTGTTCACGAATATTGTACTGCGAATGCTTCCGGCTGAATCCATTCGCTTTTGATAAGGTAAAGCCGGAAATATCTTCCATTTCCAGTATTAAATCCACAGCATCATCCTTGATTTTAGTATTGAGCATTATTGTAAGTATTTGAAGTTCACACATTTTGTTTTGATTCAATTTTATAATATAAAAACGGGAGTAAATAAAGTGTTGCAAGTGTTGAGGAAAACAGACCTCCGATGACGACAATAGCAAGAGGCTTTTGTATCTCAGCACCGGGACCTGTGGCTATAACTAAGGGAATCAGACCAAACATTGCTGTTGTTGCAGTCATCAGTATTGGCCTCAATCTATCTGTTGCAGCATTCGAGATTTTTTCTATTAAATTTGTTGTTTGATAACGCATTTCCTCAAAATGAGACAGCATAACAACTCCATTTAGTATCGCAACACCGAGTAATGCAATAAAACCGACAGATGCCGGTACAGACAGATATTCTCCTGAAATATACAAACTAATCACACCACCCATCATTGCAAAAGGTATATTTGCCAGAATCAAAAAAGACTTTAATAGTGATTTAAATGTAGTGAATAATATAATAACGATGAGGAGCAACACCACAGGAATCACCATCATTAAATTATTGGATGCTCTGATTTGGCTTTCAAACTCACCCCCAAACTCGACTAAATATCCACTGGGCAGATTCACATCCTTTCCAATTTTTTCAGTAATTTCTTCAACAAAACCAACAATATCACGGTTTTCTACATTACAAGCAACCACTGCAAAGCGTTCTGCATTTTCCCTTTCAATAATGGCCGGACCTTCACTAAAGGATATATCCGCAATATCTTTCAGCGTCAGAATACTGTTATCCGGCATGATGATATTGTAGTTCTTTAATTGGTTGATTGATGACAACTCAGAGTCATCATATAAATTATTTGAGAACAATATCGGCGTTTTAAATTTTCCGGATATCAATTCAGAAATTTGGACTCCATCTATCTGAGACTTGAGATATCTTGAAAGCTCACTCACAGTTAGATGATATTCTGATGCAATCTCCGGTTTCAAAATAATATTGATATAATCACCACCTTCAATTAAAGTTGTTTGGATATCAACACTGCCTTCTACTGTTTTAATCACACGACTGATTTCATGAGCTAATTCAGATAGTTTTGAAACATTTTCACCAAAAACTTTCACTGTAACTGCACCGGTGCTTCCGGTAAGCATTTCCGAGACCCTCATTTGAATCGGTTGAGTGAATCCAAAATTAATTCCGGGAAACTTCAATAACAACTTCCTGATTGCATTTTCAAGTTCAGTCTTAGTTGCAAACCTCCATGTATCAATCGGTTGCAGTTCCATGAAGATATCTGTTTCATTCAAGCTCATGGGGTCAAGACCTAATTCATCAGAACCTGTTCGAGCAACTATTTGTTTGATTTCAGGAATTTCTTTAAGTAGAGCTTTTTCTATTTGTTTATCCAAATCAATTGATTCTTTGAGTGAAATCACAGGTGTTTTCTCAAGCTGAACGATTAAATCTCCCTCATCAAGAACCGGCATAAATATTTTTCCAATTTGAAAAAACAAAAAGACACTAATCAATAAAACCGAAAAAATAAAAACCATAAATTTAAACGGAGCTTTTAATACTTTGCTTAATGATGTAGAGAATAAATTTTGCATTCTGAGGATAAAGGTAGGTGTTTTATTTTCCTGGCTCGTTATCAGAAAAGTTGCTATAACGGGTATGATTGTGACTGAAGCAAGCAAAGCTATGGTCATGGCAAAAACTATGGTTAATGCTACAGGGGAAAATAGTTTCCCTTCTAGACCGGAAAGACTCAGTAAAGGAATAAACACCATAATCACAATGATTGTTCCCGAAAACACCGGCTTTGCAACTGATTTACAAGCCCGGTAAATAAGATGCATTCGTGGCAAATTAACGCCTTTGTTTAGCTGGCTGACAATATTTTCAATCACAACCACAGATGAATCAACAATCATACCTATGGCAATAACCAATCCACCTAAACTCATCAGGTTTGCGGATAATCCAAATTGTTTCATCAGAAAAAAAGTAATGACAACAGCAATTGGAATAGACAGAGAAACAACAAATGATGCTTTCACATGCCATAAGAAAAAAGCCAGTAAAACGATAACCAATAAAATTGCCTGAATTAAAGCGCTGGTAATCGTATGAACTGCTGTATCTATTAAATTTGTCCTATCATAAAAAACATTGAGTTCAGTGCCTTCCGGAAGAGTGGTTTTTATTTGCTCCAGTTTTGTTTTTACTCCTTGAACAACCTGAGCAGTATTACTATCTTTAAGTGCGACGATGAGGGCTTCGGTAGTTTCATATCCATCTTTTGTAACTGCTCCGTACCTTATCATATTGCCATAAAAAACTTCACCCAAAGATTTAAGATAATATATTTCGCCATTATCATTTTTTACAATCAAATCAGATATGCTTTCAAGATTTTTAAACTTTCCTTCGGAACGGATGGTGATCGAGTCTGTTCCAATGTTAATTTTGCCGATGCTGCCATTTAAATTGGATTGTTCAATAACTGTTTGAATTTCCTCAAGTGAGATATTGGCTTCCTGTAATTTGATAATATCAGGAGCATATTGTATTGTTGAGGTATAACCTCCAAGAACATTCACCTCAGCAACACCCGGAACTGTTCTTAATAGAGGTCTGATTTGCCAATCGAGGATATGCTTTCTCTCCGTTAGTGAGAGATTAGGATTTTCTATGGAGAACATGAACATTTCACTCAATGGCGTACTCATTGGAGCTAATCCTCCGGAAACACCTTCAGGCAAATCATTCCAGATATTTTGAAGTCTTTCATTAACTTGCTGACGCGCCCAATAAATATCTGTACCATCATGGAAATCTAAAGTGATTGATGTTATGGCATATTTGGTTGTTGAACGTAAAATCGACTTATTGGGAATGCCTAATAACTCCGTTTCAACAACTCTGGTTACTTGTTGCTCTATCTCTTCGGCTGTCATACCGGGAGCTTTAATAATAATGTTAACCTGTGTGCTCGAAATATCAGGAAAAGCATCAATTGCTATGGTTTTCCAAGAATATGCACCAACAATTATTAACAGAATAAAAGATATTAAAACAAACAGCCTTTGGGTTAACGAAAACCGAATAATTCTTTCAAGCATTAATCGCCTCCAAAGCCGAGTTGAATTCCATTAACAGCACTTACTGATGTTGTAAGAACTTGTTTCTGTGAGAGTTGAGTTTCTGATGTCACAAAATAATTGTCCAATTCTGAGGAAATGATTGAAACTTTCACGCTAAGCAATTCATTACCTTGTTTAATAAAAATAGAGGTTTCTCTATCCTGAACGTAAACAGAGGATTTTGGAATGATATAACTGGTCGATTGATAATGAGGAGTCACACTCAAAGATTGCCCCGGATATAACTGACAGTTTGGCAAAATGTTTTCACTCCATAAATTGACAAACATACCTGATGAGATATTTTCGACCTCAGAAATTTGGAGCTTACATTCCTTATAAGAAACTGAGTGAAGTTCTTCTGCCTGAGAATTGGATGCTTTGATTTTTAAGCGTAATGCTTGATCAGGAATAATTTTTACCAGTAATTTCTCAGCCTCACTCAAGTCATTTGCCTGTGCTTGCATCAAAATCCCCGATATCGGAGCCTTGAGAATGACAGAGTCCTCACCTGTTGTTTCAATCAGTTCCGCAAAATGTTTTAAATGTCCGTATTCAATTTTTGCGTCATTATATTGCTTAACAATTGCAAACCACTTTTCACTATTGATACTTTTGTTTTGATAGAGTTTTAAATTATTCTTGTATCTCTGTTGACTGAGTTCAAACAAAGATTTGTGTGAAGCTAACATTTCCAGAAAATAATGAACCTCACTTCCTGATAACTTCATAATTTTTGTTCCTTCAGTGACTTTTTTACCATTTTCGACTAATAATTCTATTAACTGCGGATTGAATGGCGAAATCACTTGATAAGATTCATTTGGCTTAGTCGTGACAATTGCTTTTAGAGGGTAACCTTTATAACTATCACTCTTCTCTATTTTAGAAAACGAAAGTTTTAAGTCTCCTAATTCACTGATTGATATTCCTTCGGCTGAAGAAAAATTTGTGGCAAAGAATAAAACCATTAATAATAGTTTTGCTTTTAGCATGTGAAAGACACCCCTGTAATTTTGACTGACTGAAATCATAAAACAACACCTATAACTTGATTTTGCATAGCCTGATTTTTGTATATTAATAATTGATTAAGATTATGACTGTTTAAGTCTTCTTGAAGGTCAATGACTCTTTGAAAATATAAATCTCGCTCAATTTCATTACTTGATTTTAAAGATGTGAGTTTGTTTAAAATTTGTTGAGCATTTTTCGATTTTTCTTCCAATAATTGCTGTTTAGATAATAAGAAAGCATGCTCATTGATTAATTCCTTAAGCTTTAGTGTGAGGTCATCCTTCAATTTTTTATAATCACTTGTTAACTGGCTTTGCTCTTGTAACCAAGTAGTTTTATCGGCTTGTCCCGTTTTATTACGGGATAAAGGAACTTGTAATTGAATACCAATCTGTTTGTCAGTCAAGTCAAAGGATTTAACTTCTTTAGCAATCGCTGAAACATTCCATGGCGAGTTTTGCAAAGCTGACTCATCAAATAATAATTGTGAATATTCCATTGAATTCTGAATCAACTTTAAAGCAGGATGATTCGAAAAAACAGAACCGCTACTAATAACAGCCTGTTCCGTGAAGTTGCCAGGGATAACATCAACACCAGTGATTTGAATATATTTTTCCAATTGACTCTGCACATCATTCTCAAGTGTCAGTATGGAAATCTGAGTGTCGATAATTCTATTATCCAACATGAGTAATATTTCATTTGAAGCATCACCTAACTGATTTAAACTTGATAAAGTTTCTCTTTGTTGTTTGAGAAAGGTTATTTTATTGATCTCAGTTTGAAGCTGAAATTGTGCAATTTTATAATCCCAAAGTGAACTCCTCACTAGACCGGAAACATACAACTTCAGATTCTCTTCCAAATCTTTTCGGAAGGTCTCATAATGATTTTTGATTTGGTTTTCAATCCTAAAGTGCTTTATGGTCTTAATTGGGAAATTAATAATCAATTCCGTTTCGTCGCTCCCTAAGTTTTTATTACTATTGAGGTAGCCCAATTGTAAAGTCGGAGCCGAAGTCAGAAATTTATACACATCATTTGTATTGGTATCTAGATTTTGAACTATAAGCTTGTTATAACCATCACTCATGATTGAGTGAATTGTTTTGATGTCTTTAGAAACAACTTCAATTGGAACAAAAAATAAAATCGTTACTACCAATATAATATTTTTTTTCATATACTTAATTTGTAAAACCATACATTAGTTAGTGCTAATATAGTGTTTTTTACCAAATATTACATGGTACATTTATACCAAAAGCATGTTATTTCTTTATAAATCAATT
>JAGRJO010000159.1 GCA_020442725.1 Lysobacterales bacterium | reverse complement strand
TCAGCCAGTAGCTTTTTCAATTTAGCATTTTCATGTTCCAATTCTTTGAGCCTTTTGGCTTCTGAAACTTCCAATCCCGCATACTTGCTTCGCCAGTTGTAGAAAGTGCCGTTGGAAATTCCAAGCTGGCGACAGATGTCATCAACCTTTACTCCGGATTCATGCTGTTTAATAGCTCTGATTATTTGTTCTTCTGTAAATCGTTTTTTCTTCATTTTGAGATCTCCTGCGTTGTAGTTTAATTGGAAATCTCATCCTTGTCATGGTTCTTTTTTTGGGGAGAAGGTCAACCCTAACATCCCATTTTTTACCAGAGTTCAATTATCAGATATGAGTTTGATAAAACCGATGGCTGAATCTTCATTTAATAGAATATTCAAATACTATTCAAATATAGCAAAGTTACCGAATAATATAACTCCACATTCAGCAAGAAGCACATTTATTATTAATGCTTTGCAAAATAATTGTCCAATTCAAAAATTTCAAAATACTGTCAATCATAAAAGTATAGAATCAACAGATAAATATTTCTACAATATTACTAGCTATAATAATTCTCCATGTTTCATTATCAAATACTAAAGTTGTCTTCGTAATAAAATTCTATTTTAATACAATGAAATTTCTATATTAAATATATCGAATATTATGCTAAAAAATGACTGGACGACAAAACAAGAGGTTTAGTTGAAAAACAAGGGGGTTAGTTGGAAAAAATGAAAAGAATTAGTTAGTCGTCCATTACTGTTTCCTCCATGTCATTATTAATAATACATATATGCGTATAATATATATTATGTTAAATTATAAATTATTAGGAATAGACCTTATTTATTGAATTTAAAGAGGTATTTGATAAAATTACATTTCCTTATGTAATTTACTCTTCTTATGAATCCGGATATCAAAAAACACTATCAAACTATTCTTAATGAAATTAAAAATGATGGTTTGTATAAAGATGAACGAATTATTACAAGTCCTCAGTCATCACACATCACATTACCCGGTGGTAAAGAAGTTATTAATTTCTGTGCAAATAACTATTTAGGTTTGGCGGATAACCCGGAAATAATTGACGCTGCTAAGTCAGCTTTAGATACACATGGTTTTGGAATGGCTTCAGTTCGATTTATTTGCGGAACTCAGGATTTGCATAAACGACTGGAAAAAAGTATCAGTGAATTTTTAGCAACTGAAGATACTATTTTGTACTCTTCGTGCTTTGATGCTAACGGTGGACTGTTTGAAACAATTCTGACAGCTGATGATGCAGTAATCAGCGATGAATTGAATCATGCTTCAATTATTGACGGTGTCAGGCTTTGTAAAGCCAAAAGATTTCGTTATAAAAACAGTAACATGCAGGATTTGGAAAAATGCTTGCAAGATTCTCAGGACTGTAAAATTCGATTAATTGTCACAGATGGTGTATTCAGCATGGATGGAACGATTGCTAAACTGAATGAAATCGTCGAATTGGCTGAGAAATATGATGCGATGATTATGGTTGATGATTCTCATGCGACGGGATTTACCGGGCCAACAGGACGAGGTTCGGCCGAATTGTGTGGTGTTTTGGATAAAATTGATATTTTTACATCAACTCTTGGAAAAGCACTAGGTGGTGGTTCCGGCGGATTTACATCAGGCAAAAAAGAAATCATTGATTTGCTCAGACAACGATCAAGACCTTATTTATTTTCAAATACACTCCCTCCTCCATTGATTGCTGCAGGAATTAAAGTTTTTGAATTATTGACAAAATCAGATTCTTTGCGTGAGAAACTGAACGAGAATACACGGTATTTTCGTAAAGAAATCAGTAAGTTAGGGTTTGATATTAGTGGAGAAACTCATCCTATTGTTCCAATTATGCTTTATGATGCAAAACTCGCTAAAAACATGGCTGACCGACTTTTGGAACTAGGGATTTATTGTATCGGATTCAGCTTTCCGGTTGTACCGAAAGATAAAGCCCGTATACGTCTGCAAATCTCCGCTGCTCACTCCAGAGAAGATATTGATAAAGCCTTGGCGTGTTTTAAGCAAGTTAAAGAGGAATTTGGTATTTAGATATTTAGGAACAAAGAAAACGCAGAGATACGCAAAGTTTGATTATTTCAAATTTATTAACTTTTGTTAGCTCGTTTGTATTGAATGTATGCAGGTAATAAAATTGGGGTAAGTAAAATTGGCTCCCCAATAAGCACATAAAAAAATGAAACTGGATCGTTTGCTCTTGTTGTTAAAATTAATGCAATAAAAGCCGAAATTAGAAAAACAGAAAAATACATATATAAAAATCGTTTTGATCTAAATAAACCTAGATAAACAAAAATGAAAGTAACCAAGGTAGCAAATATAGCTATTTTGAAAGAATATACTAGTATTATTAAACCCCAGAAACCATTTGCATAACTCGCCATAGCAGAAGTCGGAACAATTATCCCAACCAAGAAAAATAGCCAAATTCTGAAGTACTTCAAACTCATTTTATACAATAACCCATTCAATATTTATCCATCGTATTAAGCATTATAAGATTCTTCGGCTCGTTTCACTCACTCAGAATGACAAAAACTTTGCGTATCTCTGCGTCTCCTTTGTACACTTTGCATTCCTTAGTAACTACAATAAGCTCGCTTCATAAGTGTTTTGCATCAATGTAGCTACAGTCATTGGACCAACTCCGCCGGGAACAGGTGTTATCATTGCGACTTTGTCTTTGACTTCTTCAAATTCAACATCACCGCAAATTTTGCCATTTTCGTTGCGATTGATAGCAATATCGACGACGATACAGTCTTTTGGAATCCATTCGGATTTGACAATTCCGGTTTTACCGATGGCGACGCAGAGAATATCAGCACTTCGGACATGCTTTTCCAAGTCTTTGGTAAAACGATGACAACAAGTTACTGTTGCTCCGTGATAAAGCATTTCCAGTAATAGTGGTCTGCCGACTATATTTGATGCACCAACAATCACGCAATGCTTGGATTTAGGAATGATTTTGTATTCATGCAATAACGTCATAACACCTCTGGGCGTACAAGGACGAAGCCCGGGCTGGCGCAATGCCAAACGACCGACATTTTCAGCATGAAATCCATCAACATCCTTATTGGGATGAATACGATTGGTCACATGAGTTTCGTTGATATGTTTAGGCAAGGGTAATTGAACCAGAATTCCGTGAATGTTTTCGTCTTCATTCAATTCATCAATCAGGTGAAAAAGCTCGGTTTCGGAAACTGTACGAGGTAATTTGTAAGATTTGGAGTTGATTCCAACCTTGTCACACGCCCTCACCTTGTTGCGAACATAAATTTCCGAAGCGGGGTTATCACCAACCAAAACAACTGCCAAGCCCGGTGCTTTATGCCCTTTTTGGGTTCTTTTGGAGATTTTTTTAGCAATTTCATCCAATAATTTTTCAGAAACCAGCTTGCCGTCTAATATTTGCCCTGACATAATAATATTCTTTAAGACTTTTGATGTTTTTGATAAGATTGAATTTTAACACAATTAAATTTTCAAGCGATGGAAAAAGCACAAGAAATTAAAGCTAGAGCATTTGACAGACTGATCAGTCATCTAGATAACCGCAAAGATGTGCAAAATATTGATTTAATGATTCTCGCCAATTTTTGCCGCAATTGCCTTTCCAACTGGATGAGTGAAGAAGCTGAAAAAATAGGTGTAGAATTGAATAAGGAAGAAGCCAGAGAATATGTCTATAAAATGCCCTATTCTGTTTGGAAAGAAAAATACCAGGAAGAAGTTTCAGAAGAAAAACTTCAGCAATTTAAAAAAGCAAAATACGGCTGAATTTTATGTCAATTAAAATCGTACAGGCAAATTACAACGACCCTCAACATTCAACGCATATTATTGAGTTGCTGGATTGTTATGCAACAGATCCAATGGGTGGAAACGAAGCTTTGGCGGATTATGTGGCTCAAAATTTGGTTTATGAGCTTTCACAACGTAAAAATGCTTTGAGCATTCTGGCGTATGTTAATGAGCAACCTGCCGGATTAGTAAATTGCTTTGAAGGTTTTTCAACTTTTAAATGTAAGCCATTGATAAACATACATGATATGATTGTTGCAACCGAATTCAGAGGATTAGGATTAAGTACAAAAATGCTGAAAATGGTTGAGGAAGTTGCTATGGAAAGAGATTGTTGTAAACTGACGTTAGAAGTTTTGGATAAAAATTACGTTGCAATTAACTCTTACAAAAAATTTGGTTTTCAGCATTATCAATTAGATCCTGTGATGGGAAAAGCTGAATTCTGGGAAAAAATTCTATAGGTAGATGATATGAAAAAGTATATTTTTGTTTTATGTGTATTCGCTTTTTTGAGTGCTTGTAGCAAGCCCGTCCAAGAAGAAGATATTACACGTGATGATGGAGTGAAAGTCGAAAAACCAGTAACCAAGCCGATGGCATGCACTAAAGATGCTCGTCAATGCCCGGATGGCAGAGTGGTTGGACGTGATCCAAATAATAATTGCGAATTTAAACCTTGTGAAGAGTTAAAGGAGAAGAAAGAACCGGTCATGTGTACTGCTGATGTTAAGCAATGTCCTGATGGTTCCTATGTCGGCAGAGACTCTTATAATGACTGTAAATTTAAAGAATGTCCTCCGGGTGCAGATGGTCGTTTAGAAAAATAGTAGCTTCAAATTACAGTTTAATCAGCTTCGGCGACAAACTTATACCCTGCTCCGCGAATTGTTTTGAGCAAAAAGTCTTTATTGTGTTTTTTCAATACTTTTCGCAACCTAAGGATGTGGACATCGACAGTTCTTACTTCTACATAGGAGTTTCGCCCCCATACATGGTTTAAAATTTGTTCCCGAGATAGAAGTTTATTTGGATTTTTTAAGAATAATTTCAATAAGTTAAACTCAGTTATACTAACTTTAACATCTTTTTCTTCAATCAAAACTTGGTGAGAGTCCAAGTCAATTTTAATATCATCAACATGAATCACATTTGATTTTCCAAAACCTTTATATCGTCTTAAAAGTGCTTTGATTCGGGCTTGTAATTCCTTAACAGAAACCGGTTTAGTCATGTAATCATCAACTCCGTAATCCAAACCTCTAACTTTG
>JAGRJO010000158.1 GCA_020442725.1 Lysobacterales bacterium | reverse complement strand
CTTCGACTGAGTTACCAGTTTTACCGTTCCCATACATATCAATGGCAAAGCCAATATAACCTTTTTGAGTTGCCAGTTTTGCTTTTTCATCAACAAACGAAACTCTGCCTGACCACATGTGAACAAACATGACGACAGGAGTATTTTCAGAGCGGTTTTCAGGCTCAGCAACATAACCTTTGCAAGTTATATTTTCATGTTGATATTCAAGCTCGTAAGTTTTCATTATTTCGAAAACTCCACCTTCCCGCCTTTTAACACAAATGGGACTGTTTCCATAGTCTTGATATTTTCCAAAGGATTCTCATCCACTGCTACCAAATCTGCGAATTTACCAACTTCGACTGAGCCCAAATTATTTGTTTGTCCTAATAAAGTCGCTGCATTGAGTGTTGCTGCTTGCAATGTTTTTGCAGGAGTCATCCCTGCTTTAACCATTAGCGCAAATTCTTTACCGTTATCCCCATGAGCACTCACACCTGAGTCTGTACCAAAAGCAATATTAACACCGGCTTTGTGTGCTTTTTCAAATGAACCGGCAATTTTAGGTCCGATGGTTGCTGCCTTTTTGGCAACCACATCCGGGAAAAAACCTTTAATTTTAGATTTTTCAGTCACCCAATCACCGGCAATCAATGTAGGAACTAAATATGTACCATGTTTCTTCATTAGTTTGATGATTTCATCATCAAGGTAAGTTCCATGTTCAATACTGGAAACACCGGCTTCAACAGCTCGTTTCATACCTTCCTTTCCATGCGCATGTGCGGCAACTTTAAAGCCATAATCATTAGCTGTTGCAATTAAACTATCCAATTCATCCTTATTGAATTGGGCATTATCACCACTGGCAGCTTGAGATAGTACGCCTCCGGTTGCAGTGATTTTGATCAAGTCAGCACCATCCTGATATCTCTGTCTGACAGCCTGAGCTGCTTCAGCTGAGCCATTGACAACACCATGTTCCGGTCCGGGATTGGGAAACAATGATTTGCGATAGCCATTGCTCGGGTCAGCATGCCCGCCGGTCGTTGCTATTGATTTTGCCGCCGTAAAAATTCTAGGACCTTTGGCAATTCCTTGAGCAATTGCTTTTTTCAAAGCGATTGTCACATTATAAGAATCACCTAAATCCCGCACGGATGTAAAGCCTGCTTTCAGGGTTTTCTCTGCAAAATAGGCTGCTTTATAAGCCACATCAGCTTCATTGGATTCGTATTTTTCAAGATAAATTTTGGCATTATGTTGGAACGACAAATGCGTGTGCATATCAATCAATCCCGGAAGACAGTATTTGTCGGATAAATCCAAATCGACTTTCTGGTTTTGATAATTTTCAACTTTTGTAAACCGATCCCCATCAGCTTCCACATACATGTTTTCTTTAAATTTTGCTGTATTTGCATCAAACAAATGACCACAATGGATACTCAATGCAAAAACAGGTTGTGTTATCAATCCGGCTAAAAGGATGAGTGATTTTTTCTTCATAATTTATTCCGCCATAAGTTGTTCTATTTCAGATATGGTTCTGGGAACCTTATCACTTAAAATTTGGTAACCTTTTTTGGTGACTAAAACATCATCTTCGATTCGGACACCGATTCCTTTATACTTTTCAGGGACTTTTGCATCCTCTGCAATATAAATTCCGGGCTCGATGGTTAATACCATTCCCTCTTCCATTTCCACCCACAATCCATCAACTCGATATTCTCCACAATCATGCACATCCAAACCCAACCAATGTCCTGTTTTATGCATAAAAAACTGATGATAGCTGTGTTCTTCAAGAACGGTATTCAAATCACCTTTAAGTAATCCTAAATCCAATAAACCTTGAGAAATGACTTTAACAGCAGCTTCATGAGGTTCATTCCAATGGCTTCCGGGTTTAACAGCTTCTAACGCAGCGGCATGAGCATCCAAAACAATTTGATAAATTTCAGTTTGAGCTTTTGAGAATTTTCCATTGACAGGAAAGGTTCGGGTGATATCCGAAGCATAGTAATCATATTCAGACCCGGCATCGATTAAAACCAAATCACCGTCTTTCATTTCGCTGTTATTATTTACATAATGCAGAATACAGGCATTCGCTCCGCTTCCTACAATGGGTTGATAACTCGGATTAGAGTTATGATTGCAAAGAGTTCGCATAAACTCAGCATTCAAATTGTATTCATACATTCCCGGCTTGCACGATTTCATCATTTCGATATGCGCCTCTGCTGCAATATCAGCCGATTGTTTCATACATTTGATTTCAGCTTTGCTTTTATAAACCCGCATATCATCCAGATAGGATTTTATGGACACAAGTTCATGAGGTGCTTGGCTATTTGACCACTTTTCTTTGGTGACAGAATTTGTCCATTGCACAACTTTCTTGTCAAACTCAGAATCTGTTCCCAGCATAAAATAAACCTTGTCACGGCCGGTCATTAATTTGGGAATGATGCTATCTACAGTTTTAATATCATAAGCATTATCGAATTGGAGTTTGCTTTTGGCATCATCCAATCCCAACATTGGTCCATTCCAAATGACATTGAGCGGGTCAACTTCACGGCAAAATAAAATATCATCGCCATCTTCATTCTCAGGACAAATTACTAACAATGAATGGGGTTCGTGACACCCTGTCAAGTAATAAAAATAGCTATCCGGGCGGTATTTATAATCCGCATCACCATTTCTCAGGCAAACATCTTTTGCTTTCAGAATCGCAATAGAGTTTTCACCAATGAACTTTGCAATTTGTTTTCTTCTTTTTTTGAACTCGTCAACTTTAATCATAAATGTGAAATCAATCTGTTTTCTTATATTTAAACACAATCCTTATACAATTGATTTGTATTTTCAGAATTTTACAGATATTTTATTAAATCAAACAATCCGGTTCTATATATTCGCAAATATTAATATAATTACAAATGTGATATTTGTCTCAAAATCCACAAATGAATTTGTTATTATCAAAAATTATAAAGCTGTAGAAAATACTAATGATAAAGAAAAACAGCCAGGAAAAAGATTCTGCTGAGAATACAAAGTTGCATGCTGCAACCGATGTTTTAATGCCGCAGATTCTTGCTAAGTTTGATGAAAGCATCAAAAGCCATCTGACTGTTTTTTTTGAAAACACCGACGACACCTTATTCAATCTGGCAGAAAAAGCCGATTCCAATCAAGTACAAACACTTTATTTTGAAGCGATGCGCACTGTCCGTGTGAATCGAAAAAATATCAAAAATAGCTTTATGCAACTGTTACAGAATGCATTCAATGCAACGCAAAATAAAAAGTTTGATTCTTTTTTTGATGATAGTTCAAAATACGATAGAAACACCCGAACAATCAATTTACAACTCGTTGATGAAACAGAGTTAGATGAAGTATTAGCAAAAACAAACTTGGTTCATAAATCAGAAGTTGCCTATCATCGTCATATATTTGCTTTTGAACAGCGGTTTTCAAGAATTCTTGATATTCAGGTTAACAAAGATCAGATTCCTATTGCTCCTTTCACATTGGTTCATATATTCGCATTGAGCTTGAACGAGATTCCTGAAGAGCAACTCGATATTAAAATCAAGCTGATTCTTTATAAGGTCTTTGAAAGAACAGTCATGGGACAACTCAACGACGTTTACTCTAAAATCAATCAATTTCTTGAAGAAAAAAATATTGTCAAAGATATTAAATACAATATAAGTGCTAATAATAACCGTAATAGTAGCAGTGGTAGTAAAAAATCCAATAACGAACATTTAGCCAAACCTGAAAACAACTCTCAAGGCTCTATTGAAACTCAATCAACTCTTGCCGGATCGGCGACACTTTCAGATACTGAGCAAGTTTCGGCGAATCAATCATCAGCAACTGATGAAAACTATTTGCTGATTTCACAGCTTTTTCAACAAAACAGAGTCGTTATTGATCCAAACCTTTTGAACTCAATAAATTCAAGTATGGTTCATGTTGATTTGGAAAATATAATTATGGCTCTGACCTCACTTCAAAATGAAGTTGCCAGCCATCAGGATGTCGATAATGTATCGAAATTACAACCAGAGCAAATCAAACAAAACCTGCTTAGCAAATTACATACATTGAACTCTGAAACCAAAACTCAAAGAGTCATGAGTTACGATGAAGAAACCATAGATTTGATTGGAATGATGTTTCAATTTATGGTTGAAGATAGAGATATTCCTGCCAAGATTCAGGTTTTATTGGTGAAACTGCAAATTCCCTATTTGAAAATTGCTCTTCAAGACAGAAAACTTTTTGCTGATAAGAATCATTATGCTCGAGTTCTGTTGGATAAACTTTCAAAAGAATCAGCCGGTTGGAGTGAAGAGTCCGACAAGAATAATCACTTCTTTGAGAACTTGAAGGAAACAGTTGTAAAAATACTCAAACTAACACGTTACACCCCTGAGAACTTTAAAATTATTCAGGATGACTTTGAAGATTTTATCAGTAAAATTAAAAAGAAAGCCAAGATTGCCCAAAAACGAACCCAGGAAAAAGAAATGGGTCGTGAAAAAATCAAACTGGCAAAAAACCAGGTTACTGAATTACTCTCCGAAAAAATGACCAACAAACAAATGCCGATTCTTGTTCGTGATGTACTACTCAACGAATGGGCAAATGTATTGCTGTTAATCAGGCTCAGACATAAAGAAGATTCTGAAGAGTACCAACGAAAATTAAAGTTTGTTGATAATCTTATCACGTTCACTCAAGATAAAACTTACCGAAATGAAAAGGTGCTTTCCGATATTTCTGAACTTTATGCTCGAGGGTTAAAACTGGTGGCATTTAGCCATAAGGACATTCTCGAAAAGTTGGACATGCTCAACAATTGTCTGCAAAAAATGATAAAAGAAACAATTGATGAAAGCATAGAAATTTCAACTGATGATCAGGCAATTTTTCCGGAAACACAAGAAAGTGTTCAACACTCAAAAGAAGAAGAGGAAGAAGTTTTTGAAGAATTTGATGATGACTTTTCCAAACAGGTTGCCAAATTCAAAATTGGCACTTGGTTTGAGTTTAGCAGACCCGAACAATCTCCGGTTCGGGCGAAACTATCGTGGATTAGCCCTTTGTCCGGAAAGTATTTG
>JAGRJO010000157.1 GCA_020442725.1 Lysobacterales bacterium | reverse complement strand
TCTTTCCTTGCTTTGGGAAACTGGATGTTATTAAACTAACAAGAGCTAAAGAGCTTCTTCGTCCAATTCACCGGTGCGAATTCTCACAACTTTCTCCAAATCGGAGACGAAAATCTTTCCATCACCAACTTTATTACTACATGCTGTGTTCAAAATAGCTTCAATCACCTCATCAACCATTTCCGCTTTGACGGCTATTTCCAATTTCAATTTTGGCAAGAAATCCACCACATACTCAGCTCCACGATACAGCTCCGAATGTCCTTTTTGACGACCGAACCCCTTCACTTCTGTCACCGTAATTCCGGTAATTCCAGTCTCTTCGAGCGCATCTCTGACATCATCCATTTTAAACGGCTTGATTATGGCGGTTATCATTTTCATAATAATTTCCTGAGGCATTAATTCATACAGAAACATTTTTGCATAACAGAGTAAATTTTATCAACAAATAGTTTTTTCCCGTTCACAAAAGGTCAAAAGCTAACCTCAATATCATGTGATTATGGTAGAATTTGTCCTTTATTCACAAAACACAAAATCATGATTAAACCACAAGCAGTAGAAGATGTTGTCAATAAAATCGGTGAACTGATTCCGCAGGATATAAAAACTCTCAGAGAAGATTTTCATAAAAATGCCAAGGCGGTATTGGTTGCAGGTTTAAAAAAAATGGATTTAGTCACCCGGGAAGAATTTGAAGTCCAAAAAGCCGTCCTGGCAAAAACCCGTGAAAAACTGAAACTTCTGGAAGCAGAATTGAAGAATCTTAAGTCTTCAGTAAAATAAATCACATTAATCCTATGCCTCAGTAGCTTTTTTAAAAAAAGCAATAAACTACGCTATTCTAGACATCGGGCAGAAATCATTCTTTGGCTTGATCCCTTACGAAGCCTAAATACGTTGATAATTACTGGTAATCTTTCCCTCTATCAGAAATTGAGAGAGGTTTATACTTCGTTTTATGTCAAGTCAAAACAAACGTAATTTGGCGCTATAGATTAGTTGTTAATTGCTTATACTCCATTATTTTGTTCTAAAATTTAAAAAATTATTGGCCCTCCCATAATACTCAATCATAGAAAACTTAATGACTAATCATTTAGTTTGCAATAGTGTCAGCTCACAATAATCCCAGTTTCGTCGGTTTTGTTGGTGAGACCAGATGATACTGAAGTTTTTAGTTTTTTCAGGGTCAAAATAGACTGAAATCTGATAATCTGCACTTTCGCTGCGATCATCAAGAAAAATGATTTGGTCTTTATGGTTCACACCACAGATTGAGCTTGGAGATTTTTTGTCCGTGTCTATAACAGAAAATCCATACTGGTTATAATCGCATACTATTTCTGAACCTTCCGGTAAATTCCAAGGTTGATGTCCCAGCTTTCGTGTTGTGTGCCATTAAAAAACACATTGACGGGAAGAGCCTCAACTCCCTGTTTAAATCTTGGTTTTTTGGCGGATTGTAAAACTTTATTTTCCAGAGTGATTTTCTTTAGCGCCATTTGAACCGGTTTGTTCGGCGTTTCCGGGAAACTAAAAACCCGGATGTTATAACCGGCATGTTCATACAACCTTTCCCATTGTTGCGTATGCGTCGGAAAAGCATCTGATGATACTGTAATACCATTTGGTGATATCAGGAACTTCACTTGATGGGGAGAAAGAGTGGATGTTTGTAGTTCCCAGACTGGTTTATAGGTTGAGTGGTATGTGTTAATCAATTGCATATTATCACTGAGATAAACTTGCACAGTTCCGCTGTCAGATTCATGGTTTTTAAACCACTTCAAAATGAAATTTTGTTTTTTTATAGAGAGTGCAATAGCAAAACCCGATGTGAGTTCTGGAATAAAATCAAATACCAACTCCCTGCGTGTTGCTTTTCCAAACTGATCCAGCCATATCAGAGGTTGAGTGGATTCAATACCTACATTTGCATAGCTGGATTCAGCAGGAACATCAACTCGCAGCGCGCCATTTTCAAGTTTAGCAACGGTATCAAACTCAGTTTTTGCTTTAACGTATTGTTGCCAGTTATGACCGAATAACTCGCCGTCAAATAAAACTGTTTTTCCTGTTTTGGAAGAAATTAAAGAAAAGTCATTTTCTTTTTGGTAATTGATGTCCTGCATTTCAATGCTTTTAAGCGCCAGCTTAACCGCTGAGTTTTCTTCTTTCGCATGAGTCATAGCACTGACCTTATAGCCGTAACGATAGAGATTAGTGTTTGAAGTGATTTTGCCTTGCAGGATAATATTATGATTTCGATTTTTTACAAGAACAACTTTGTCTGATTGAATATTAACGACTATTTCACTGAGCTGTTCCATTGGGAAACTTCCACTCATTAATTTCTTCTTTTCAATCCATAGAGAAGCGGTTGCAGTCTCTCCATTGTCTTCTTTATTGACCTGAAGCCGAATGATATGAGATCTCCATTCTTTGTTAGCATCCCAGTTATCCGGAATGATAGCATAAACAAAACCTGTGGTTTGTTGCGGATCGATGCCAAACTTTAACTGAACAGCCTTGTTTGTACTGTATTCAGGAAATTGGAATAAAGTATTCGCTGAACGAATTCCTGTCTTTCCCCAAGAATTTCCCTCAGGAACATCGACAACCAATGTTTTATCTTTTAATTGTGCGAATTTTGGAAAATCACCGCCAGCCCATGCAAGTTCAAGCCATGTCTTACCCAATTCTCCATTAAACAATGTAAACTCTTGCTGACTTTGAGCATTCGATAGGCTCTAATGAGACATGCATAACAGAATTACTGTTGTTGCCCTGATGATATGAATATTCTTAATGAAGTTTAACATCACTAACACCCCAACTCAATCGACAATTATTACAAAGAGTATAGCACTCGACAGGTGTTTTCAGGTTTGAATTCTATTCAAATTAACATTTTGTTGATAATGGTCAATTACAATCAAAACTGGAGTTGTTCTTATTTCAAAGTATTTTAGTTTTTTTCAAAAACTGCTCTTAACTAAGGAGCCCTGACGATAGCGTAAAATCCTTGAGATGATTCATTTATCAAATAAAGTTTGAGTAACTCACCAGATTTCGTAGATTCGAGAATAGTATGAAGCTCATTGGCTGAATTGAGAGTCTTGCCGTTAACTTCTCTGATAATATCTTGTGATCGCACATTTTTATCATAAAAATAACTGAGCGGGTTTATATCAGTAACTTGCACAAATTGTTGATCGTGAATATAAATCGTTTCATATTTTAATCCCGGCCAAAAATCGTCATTATGCTCGTTGTCATTAGATTCAACTTTAGAGTCGACGATAGGTTCTCTCTCCTCGACAACAATATCATAATACTCGGATTGGTTATTTCTAAAAACTTCCAAACGAGTTTTTGTTCCGGGTTTTAAGGAGGATATGTAATTAATAAGGCTACTGTTATCGGTAATCTCTTTTTTGTCAGCAGCCAAGATAATATCACCGTGTTTCAGTCCTGCTTTTTTTGCAGGTGATCCTGACATGACGTCTTCTATTAAAACTCCAGTAGGTTGGTTTAACCCAAAAGCTTCTGCGATATCAGCATCAACAGATTGAACTTGTGTCCCAATATAACCACGACGAGTTTTGCCATTTTCCTTTAACTGAGGCAAAATGTAAGAAACGATATTAGAAGGAACTGCAAAACCAATGCTTTCTGAACCAAAGTTGACAGCTGTTGCAACTCCAATCACTTCACCGTTAAGATTAATGAGTGGACCACCGGAATTTCCAAAATTGATTGCCGCATCGGTCTGAATAAAACTCTCAAGACTGCTGTCAGGAGTGATATTGATTGAACGTCCTTTCGTTGAAACAATTCCAACGGAGACTGAATTGGAAAGCCCCAAAGGAGAGCCAATAACCATCAACCAGTCGCCCATATTAACCTTGTCGCTGTCAGCCAATTTAAGATATGGCAATTCGGCTTTTGATTCAATTTTTAACAATGCAATATCATTGGCAGAGTCAACTCCAAGAACTTTGGCTGAATAGTCGCGATCACTATGGTGGATAATAATGCGCAGAGCATCCTCAATTACATGATGGTTGGTGATAATCAGACCATCAGGGCTGATAATAAAACCCGAACCGCTGGTGTCACTTCTAAGTTCATCAGGCGATGAATCTGTTTCAATGTTGTTTTCCGGAACGGGTAAAGGATTTATTGAATCATCAGGTAAAGCCGGAGCTGAACTTTTATCAAAAAGTTTAACTGCTTGTATCGAAACAACAGCAGGAGAAGTCGATTTTACCAGTTCGGCAAAATCCGGCAATATGATTTGATTTTTTGATGGTTGACTTTGTTTTGCAAGCGAACCTGTTATCAGCAGATTGAGTCCTGCAAAGATAATGATGGCTTTGAATATGAACCTGTTTATATTGCCATAGATTTTCATGAGATGCCCCGCCTGATTTTTATAAATTTTAAGTTAAAATGTCTTGGTGGTCAATTAGACTTTAAGTTAGCGTAGTTTGAATTTTTATAGCAAATGCAATAAATTCATCATTGCAAATCCATTGAGTTCCTGACTGAAATTTCGCGATAAGCCGATGACTTTAAATTTTTCTCCCATCTCTGATGGAAGTGTGAGTTTTTTCAACTCGGTGGTTTTTTCATAGTATTTGCTGTAATTGTCATCGCTGTCACCCAGCAGGTTCTGAATGCCCAGACTCATTAAAAAATAAGCCTGTGTGGTGTAACCGTCAACGTCCAGTCCGCAATCATCCGCAGCTTCGGCTACAGCGGTAAAATCTACAAACGCGGTGATATCCTGCAAACCGATATTTTCAAAATAATCAAAATTGGCCTTATGCCGATGATGACAAACCAATGTGCCATTATTTCGTTGAAGATGATAATAGGCATCGCGTTCATAACCATAATCGACAAACAAAACCACACCTTTTTTCAGGTTTTGTGAGATGGTATTCAGCCAGGAGGATAAATTGGGAATAAACTCTGAAACATAACTTTCAGGCAAATCTAATTCTTTCGCGTGTAATTGCTCATAGAGATTTTGTGGAAATTCTGACCAAAGGGTTTTGAAATCGTCCTTATAATCGACCCGCATTTGTTGATATTGATTGTTCGAGTATTTGAAAACTTCAACAGGTAAAGCA
>JAGRJO010000156.1:2438-5183 GCA_020442725.1 Lysobacterales bacterium | reverse complement strand
GAATGGAGGTCATTCAAACACTCAGAAATGAAGGAAAAACTTTCCCTATTCTGGTACTGACTGCCAGAGGTTCATGGCAGGATAAAGTTATGGGATTGGACGCCGGAGCCGATGATTATTTGGTGAAACCTTTTCATTTTCCCGAACTACTGGCAAGAGTGAATGCCTTGGTCAGACGTTCAGCCGGCTTCTCCTCGCCTGAATTAGTTTGTGGAGAGGTTACATTGAATACAACAACCGGAGAGGTTAAGGTTGCAGATGAGGTCGTCGATTTGACTTCATATGAATACAAGGTATTGGAATATCTCATGTTACATCAGAATGAGGTGATTTCTAAAACAACACTCACAGAACACATATATCATCAGGATTATGATAGAGACAGTAATGTCATAGAAGTATTTGTCGGACGCTTGAGAAAGAAAATACAGCCTGATAACAGTAAACATAAAACCATAGAGACACTAAGAGGACGAGGTTATAGAATGCGTCCACCTGCTGAAGACTAATGTTTTTGAGGAAGTTTTCCTTAACCAACCGATTGCTCACTATTGCAACAGTGGCGTTGTTTGTCGCTTTAGGTTTAATTGGATTTGTCATGGACAAAGCCTTTCAGGAAAAAACCATGAATCTTGTGGAAGAACGACTTGAAGGTTATGTTTTTGCACTGATTTCAGTGGTCGAATCCACACCCGGTGGCAACATTAAGGTTGATGAAATTTTACCAATTCCAAAACTAACACAACCAGTATCCGGCATTTATGCTCATGTTATCAGTGCTGATTATCGTTGGCATTCTGACTCAATGCTTGGTGTTGACTTACCTGAACCTCAGCAGGTCCCGGTCGGCGAAACAACTTTCGATGCTCCTTTGAGACACAAGCAAAATGATTATTTCAGAATGAGTAAAGGGCTGATTTTTGAAACTGAAAACGGAGATGTCCCCTTTATAGTTAGTGTCACTGAAGATGCCAAAAACTATTTTCGTGAGCTGCGTGAGTTTGAAAATAATTTGTGGATGTGGTTGTTACTTACCAGTATTATTTTGCTAGGTATTCAAGGTTTAATTATGTATTGGTCTTTAAACCCGCTCAAACGCCTGACAATTGATGTTGCCGAGTTAGAAAAGGGTCAAATCGACTCTATCAGCGACAATTATCCCTCTGAGCTTGAAGGCTTAACGACCAATCTCAATCGCTTGCTTGAAAATGAAAGAGGTAATTTAAATCGGCAAAGGAAAACTCTGGGTGATTTGGCACACAGCTTAAAAACTCCATTGGCAATCATGAACACGGCAGTAGAAAACAAACAAGGCGTGAATCGGGACTTGGTTAAGGAGCAAATTGCCAATATGAATGAAATTGTTGAGTATCAACTCAAAAGAGCAGCTGTTGCTGGTCATCGAACATTTACGGTCGGTATTCCGGTCATTGACAAACTCGAA
Source organism: Lysobacterales bacterium (assembly GCA_020442725.1). Lineage (GTDB taxonomy): Bacteria > Pseudomonadota > Gammaproteobacteria > Xanthomonadales > Marinicellaceae > NORP309. The sequence goes on along the minus strand of JAGRJO010000156.1, from coordinate 3,739 downwards.
CAAATTATCAGAACTCTTGATAAAGTTTATCATAACAAAAAAGTTAAAAAACATATTGCCGTAGCACCCGGAGCGGAGTTTTTTGGGGAGCATGGCGATTTAATGGAGCTGCTTGGTAATTTACTGGAAAATGCTTACAAATGGTGTGATCGAAATGTATCTGTGACTATTAAAACGCTCATTCATCAAAATCGAAAAAGAACCGGACTAACTATTGAAATTGCCGATGATGGACCGGGAATTAATCCCGAAAGAAGTAGTGAACTGCTTGGAAGAGGCGTGCGTGGTGATGAAAAAGTAAAAGGTCATGGAATTGGTTTATCAATAGTGAACGATATTGTAGAATCCTATCAAGGCACAATTAAAATCAAATATCACGAGCTACTGAAAGGAGCTCGCTTTATTATTACGTTACCACCTTAATGAAAAAAAACCAAAGTATCTTATCGGCAGTTATCAGCAACAACGATTTATCAGAAATGAAAGTTGCTGTTGAACTGACCAAACAAGCCGGCAAAATTGGCTTTGACTGGCCATCCATTGACTTCGTCTTTGATAAAATGCAAGAAGAACTTGAAGAGCTGAGAGAGGCGATGAAAAGCGGAAATCAAAAAGAAATTATTGACGAAACCGGCGATGTACTTTTTGTTGCTTGTAATATTGCCAGACATTTAAATGTGGACCCTCAAGTTGCTCTAAAAGGAACGAATGAAAAATTCATTGAAAGATTCTTGCAGGTTGAAAATCTGGCTCGACAGCGTCATCCGGAACAATCCAAGTATGACTTAGCAACTTTGGATCAACTTTGGAATGATGTAAAAAAGAACAATCAATAAATTTAATCGGTGAAATCATTGAATTTTTCCTGATTTCACCCCATTATTACCGGCTGAATATCTAATTATGGAGAAGCACTGAAAATGAGTGAAAATATTAAACATGCTACTGACGACAGTTTTGAAACCGACATCAATTCCGATGTTCCTGTTTTAGTGGATTATTGGGCAGAATGGTGCGGACCATGCCGCATGATTGCTCCGATTCTTGATGAAGTCGCTGATGAGATGAAAGACAAGGTTAAAGTTGTAAAAGTGGATACAGAATCTTGTCGCAATACAGCGATCAAAATGGGCATTAGAGGCATTCCTACTTTGATGGTATTTAAAAATGGTGAAGTTGTCGATCAACATGTTGGAGCTTTATCAAAAGGCCAATTGGTTGAAATGCTGAATAAACACACAGCTTAATTCCAAAATCACTGAATACCGAACGTTTGAACGATTCAAGTGTTCGGTATGACT
>JAGRJO010000156.1:0-2340 GCA_020442725.1 Lysobacterales bacterium | reverse complement strand
CTGTTCGGTATGACATTATCGAAGATAAAACCATAAAAATCACAAAGTCTGTTAAGAATTTAGTTGCGACAGTCTTCCTGACGTGTTAACTTATAGCTGTTCAACATAGAGACAAATTATCTCGTCTCTATTTCAAAATAAAAAAATTACTAAAAAATTACTTCTGCGTTCTTTCGTGGCGCTAACTTACACAACAAATTCAAACAAATTTTCTGCATAAAACTTAACTATGAACCTATCAGAACTAAAACAATATTCAACCAAGAAATTAACCGAAATAGCCGCTGAATCAGGAGTAGAAATCCGCTCCAGGCTTCGCAAACAAGACTTAATTTTCAATATTCTAAAGTCACAAGCCAAACAAGGTGTGGACATTTATGGCGGGGGAGTGCTGGAAGTCTTACCTGACGGTTTTGGCTTTTTAAGAGCTCCTGATAGTAGCTATTTAGCCGGACCAGATGATATCTATGTTTCACCGAGCCAAATCAGACGTTTCGGATTAAGAACCGGTGACACCATTGAAGGCAAAATCAGACCTCCTAAAGAGTCTGAAAGATATTTTGCCATGCTCAAAATTAAATCATTAAACTATGAGCCACCTGAAAACACTCATGGTAAAATTCTGTTTGAAAACCTCACTCCGTTATTTGCGCAAGATCAGCTCAAAATGGAACGCGGAAATGGTTCTAAAGAGGACTTAACTGCCAGAATCATTGACCTGATTTCACCAATTGGTAAAGGACAAAGGGGTTTGATTGTGTCACCTCCGAAAGCTGGTAAAACTCTGATGATGCAGAATATTGCAACAAATATTGCTCTCAATAATCCCGAGTGTAAATTGTTTGTTCTGTTAATTGACGAACGCCCTGAGGAAGTGACTGAAATGCAACGCATGGTTCGTGGCGAAGTAATTGCTTCGACATTTGACGAACCGGCTTCCCGCCATGTTCAGGTTGCCGAAATGGTGATTGAACGAGCTAAAAGACTGGTTGAACATAAACAGGATGTTATTATTTTATTGGACTCTATCACACGTTTGGCACGTGCTTATAACACGGTTGCTCCATCATCCGGAAAGGTGTTAACCGGTGGCGTTGATGCCAATGCATTGCAACGCCCTAAACGATTTTTTGGTGCAGCAAGAAATGTCGAAGAAGGCGGTAGCTTGACAATTATCGCAACCGCATTGATTGATACCGGCTCGAAAATGGATGAAGTTATTTTCGAAGAGTTTAAAGGAACCGGTAATATGGAAGTTCATTTGGACAGAAGAATTGCAGAAAAACGTGTCTGGCCGGCAATCAATATTAACCGTTCAGGTACAAGAAGAGAAGAGCTCATCGTCGATCAGGACTTTCTCACCAAAGCATGGATTTTGCGTAAAATTCTACATCCTATGGATGATGTCCAAGCCATTGAGTTTTTACTGGATAAACTCAAAGACACAAAGACAAACGAAGAGTTTTTCACTTCGATGAAGAGATAATCTCTTTAAACATCTCAATTCAAAGAAGCAGGTTTCATTACCTGCTTTTTTATATTAGCAGTATTTAAAATAACTCTGTTATTTCTGCCAACTATTTGTCATCTCTGTTAAAATTACTGAAGTTTTGAACTTTGAGAAAATATGATGACAAGATTAACTAAAATACTGTTGGTACTTGTAAGTATCTTTATGCTTTCAGCTACCGTCAACGCAAAGAAAAAAAATAAGCAAGGCAAACCAGAGGAAAGTCCGCTTTCCGGAATTCCGTTAAGAAATATCGGTCCGGCATTGATTTCCGGGAGAATTTCCGACTTTGCGTTTCATCCAACAAACAAGCAAGTCTTCTATGTAACTACCGCTGCTGGAAATATGTGGAAAACCACAAATAACACCATAACCTGGGAGCCGATTTTTGATAACGAAGGTTCTTATTCTATTGGTACCGTTGAGATTGACCCTAGTAATCCTTTGGTTCTTTGGGTAGGAACAGGAGAAAATAACGCGCAAAGATCCGTTGCTTTTGGTGATGGTGTTTATAAATCAGTTGATGGCGGAAAATCCTGGAAAAACATGGGTTTGAAAAACTCAGGTCATATTTCTCAAATCTGGATTGACCCTAAAAATTCTGATACTGTTTTAGTTGCAGCTCAAGGTCCGCTCTGGAGTGATGGAGGCGATCGTGGTCTGTATAAAACCACCGATGGAGGTAAAAATTGGGAACGTATCCTCAATGTTGATAAATTCACCGGAGTGAATGAATTTGTGGTTGATCCTCGTAATCCGGATAATATTGTTGCCAGTACCTATCAACGTCGCAGACATGTTTGGGTTTTAATCAATGGAGGCCCCGGAAG
>JAGRJO010000155.1 GCA_020442725.1 Lysobacterales bacterium | reverse complement strand
CATCAAAAGGTAAGTGATACTCACTGGCGTTTTGTACAGCATGAAACAGTTCATGAACACCAACAACTGTTTTTAAATTATCCAGTTTATAATATGGATCATCATGTGTAGAACCCGATGCTCCTACATTAAAGTAATGATTGTTGGTTAACCAAATCAACTCCTCATCGGTATCGTAACGCCCGGTGAAGTCCACGCCCAATTGCGATACTTTTTCATCTGATATGTTCGCAATCCAATGCGTTAATTCAGGTTCTCCCAGTTCGAGGTTACTAAAAGACGCCGGACCTTCAAAACCTAAATCCTTCAGCCATACACTGCCTTTTTTTAATTGACTCGCCAATACCTCATTGGCAGGTTCACAATTGACAGGATCGATGCACTCAACCACCCAGTCGGTGGTTAACCAACGTCCTGCATAGCTGTTGGAAGAGATTAAAGCAATAATCAGCAGCAATAATAACGTGTTGATTTTAAGTTGATGTCTTGGTTGCTGCATATTGAGTTCCCTAGTTTTTATATGAATGTTTAATCAATATAGCATCTTAACAGTAAATTTTCTACATTCTGTGAGTGTACTTAATCTTTATGGCTTTCTGGGGGTGAGTTTTTCTTTTTTGCATTTTATTAACAAAAATCAAAGTATATATCTTCATGATAAGTTATATTTGAAAATTCGGATGAGAGTGTATAAGCAAATTAATGAAATTTAAGTTACTTGATGCGGTTTTTAAAATCAATGGCGATCAGCTGGAGGTAAACAACCAACCGTATGAGTGTAAAAAGAATACATTAGATACTTTATTGATATTCTTGCAGAGTGACGGAGCAGTCGTCAGTAAGGATGATATATTGAGTCAAGTTTGGAAAGATGTGATTGTCAGTGATGCTTCGGTTTTTAAACAGGTTCAATTGGTTAGGGAGATTTTTGTTGATTCAGGGATTCCGCGAGATGTGATTGAAAATGTTTATGGACGTGGTTATAAAATCAAATACACTATTGAAACAACTGATGATATCAACACAACTCATCATAGCTCTTCGCAGTTCAAAAAAACAAAATCAGGAAAGAAATGGTTCGTTGCTATAATAGCATTATTAGTGTTGGCAGTGACCGCCTTTTTTTATATCAAACCGCAGGATAAGCAGGATTTTTTTAACGAAGCAAAGAAAGAATCGCTCAATAAAATGCTAAGAAGTGATTGGGAAGGCGGGCTAAAACATTTTCAGGAATTACTGAAAAATGATACCGATAAGTATTCAAAAAGAGACTTGGCTTTTTTGTATAATAAAATTGGATTAAGTCAATATCACTTGCAAAACTTCAAAGAAAGTAACGAAAATTATCTGAAAGCACTAAAGTTGTATCAAGAAACCAATCGTCCTGAATGGGTTGGACAGATTCATTTGAATCTAGCGACCAATTACGGTTATTTAACCGACGAGCCGGATTTCATTGAGAAAGAGAAATCACATATTTTCTCAGCAATCGAAATTCTTAAAGAGGCCAATGACACAATTAAATTAATAGATGCCAAGATGGTATTGGCAGCATTTTATAAAAAGCATTCAAGCATTAAAGAGTCGATGGATTTGTATGAAGAAATTATCAATGATGCCAAAGATGCCCGAGATAATGTCGGTGAAATGATTGCTATCAATAATCTGGCGGCGACGTATGTGATTGTCAATGATTATGACAAGGCCATTGAGCTGGGACAACAAGGTTTGCAAATGGCTTTAGCAACAGGAACGGGTCGGTATATAGCGAATTCATATAGTTTTTTGAGTGATTTGTACCAAAATCAATATCAAAGTGAAAAAGCACTGGAAATGATTCAACAAGCAATCAAGCATCAACTGGCAAATAATGAATTTTCCTATCTCAGCCCAAAAATTTTCACCTTGGGATTTGTGTTGGTTCAAACTTTTCAGTTTGAAAAGGCAAATGTGCTTTTGGACACTTTATTGAACTATCTGGAGGTCATGAAAAACACAAAAACACAAAGTGTAGCCTATTTGTATAAGGGCATGAATGCAGCTCGCCAAGGTGATTGGAAAAATGCAGAAGATTTTTTCAAACAATCAAGAACCATTGCTCAAAAAGGCAATTTTATTTATAAACAACCACTGAATTTAGCATACTTATCTCTGTCTCTCTATTTCAATCAAAACTACATCCAAGCCATAGAACCGGCAACCGAAGTTGTCAATAATGAAGAAAGCGATGAACAGTCCAAAGCGATTGCGGCACTATCTCTGGCATACACCTATTTTCTGATGGAAAGGCAAGAACTTGCCGATAAATGGTTTTCACAGGCTCAAAACGAACTCAACCCTAAATGGTTGTTTGAGTATAAATTATTTCTACAATTAAAACTCGAACGTCAGCATCAAAGCAATTCGGTATTAATCCCTCAAACCGAACAGGAAATTGCTGACTTGGATTTGCAGATACAGAATTTGTCTCAAATCATCAAAGTTGATGAGGAGATTTATCAGAATTTGTTAAAACAGATTGCGAAAAAGATGACATCAGAGGAAAAATAAAGTTTTGTCATCCACAGGTAAGTACAAAATATTTGGACTCACATCGAAAAAGTTTTAAAACTCCTCATTCTTGCGGTTTGCTTAGTTGAGAGTTAAAGGAATAAGCTGCTTTCCAGTTGTATATTAAATCAGAGTTTGTTTGACTGGTTAATTGAGTTCTCTTAAACTTAACTTAAGAAAAAACGGAGCAAATTATATGATTGAGCGTTTAAATCGTCGTTCCACTTGTTAAGAAATCAATACACTACCTAACACAAAAGTATGTCTATGTCGGAGTATAGTCGAGAAAAAGCCCTTCAGGCTAGAATTAATGAGTTTTTAACTGAGCAATTCGATCTTCCTGCTATCGATTATTACAGCAAGTTGGATATTACCGGCTTTCTGAAGTTTAAGCTGGCGCTATCGGATATCAACAACATACTTACGTTGAAACTTACGAGTGTTTTTGCGGAGATGCTAGGGGCGGCATTGCATTTTGATGCAAAGCAAATGAGTGCAATTCGGAGTCAAATTGACTTAACGAAGCCTAATGCAAACGGATTTGATATTGAACTATCATCACCGTTCTCTGTTGTGGTAGAAGTAAAGTGTGTCATTCCAATCAATCAGGGTGAGGTCTATGGTTCGGCTCAACGAAAGGGGATAGAAAAGGATCTGGATGCACTTAGTAAAGGAAAATCGAAATCTCCAATTGATGTAACAAAAGCACTTAGATTTATGGTGTTTCTCGATATACCAAAAGTGCGTGCTGCAACTAGACATTTTCTCGCATCTTCAGTTGTAGATTCCAGTCTTATAGAAATCGTTAAAAGCACAACAAATTTCGTAGTTGGGAAAATCTATATATGGTTCATTAAGATTTAGACATTACAGATTTATTGTACTGCAATAAAAATTCCAACGAAGGAATAACCTCCCTTAACTCTCACCGAGATATTTTTGAAAAATTTGGAAATAAGTTTGCAAGTGTTTGAACATTGCTTGCAATGTGATTTTTTGCAAACGCCAAATTTAAGAAAATATTGAGGGTAGCCAAAGGCTGAGAGTTTGGGGCGTGCTTTTGAGTTACTTTTACACGAGTAAAAGTAACAAAGAAAAGATGCTGAAATAACGGCACGACTATAGATATAATCTAAAACTATAACTCAGAATTCTTTTTAGCTATTCTCAAATTCCTTTGCCAAGATTCAAAACCAATTCGCCGAATCGGCGAACCTTCGGTATTTTTTAAGAATGTTTTTTCATCCCATGATAACAAATCCTCAATATCAGGTTCATCAAATTGATGTCGGGGCATGAAGTCCAGTGTTTGCGATTCGCAGGTGAACTTGTTCCATGGACAAACCATTTGGCAGTCATCACAGCCGTAAATGCGGTTGCCCATAGCTTCGTGGAACTCTTCCGGAATTTCTCCTTTATTTTCTATGGTGAGGTAAGAAATGCAGCGGCGGGAATCGACTTGAAAAGGTGCGACGATGGCTTTTGTCGGGCAAGCATCAATGCATTTGGTGCAGGTTCCGCAATGAAACGTGGCTTTTTCACTGACAGGCAACGGAATATTTGTGTAAATCTCTCCCAAAAAGAAATAACTCCCTGCTTGTGAATTTATTAAGTTGCTGTGTTTGCCAATCCAGCCTAGACCGGCTTTTTCGGCGATGGCTTTCTCCATCACCGGAGCGGAGTCGGTAAATACCCGATAGTCCATGTCTTGTACTTCAGTTTTGATTTTTTCAGCGAGGAACTTTAGTTTTTTTCGGATAATCTTGTGATAATCTTTGCCCATGGCGTAGCGAGAAATAGCAGCTTTGTTTTTCTGTTTTAAAACCTCTTCATAAGGAACTAAAGATTTGTAAAAATAATCAAACCGCAAGGAAACAACTCGAACTGTTCCCTCGACCAACTCTTGTGGATTGGTTCTTTTGCTTCCATGTTTGTGCATAAAGTCCATGTCCGCATGAAAGCCTTTAGCTATCCAGTTTTTTAAATGTCCTTCCGCTTCCGATAAATCAACGTCAGAAATTCCGACTTGGGAAAAGCCTAGCTCACTTGCCCAGTCCTTTATCTTCTCCAATAAATCGCTATAGAGTCCCATTGTTTTGCTGTAGAGCATCTAATTGATTTCTCAAGTCCTGAATGTGTTGAAGCCAGTAACTGTTTTCATCAAACCATGGAAAAGCAGTTTCAAAAGCCGGGTCGTCCCATCTTCTGGCGAGCCATGCACAATGGTGTAGCATTCTGAGGGTGCGAAGGGATTCAATCATTTTGATTTCGTGATGTGGAAAATCTCGGAATTCGCTATAAGCACTAATGATTTTATGCAGTTGATTTTGTTGTTCATGGGATTCTCCGGATAACAACATCCAAATATCCTGTATTGCAGGAGCCAGACGAGTGTCATCAAAGTCAACCAGAAAAGGAATATCATCCCGCATCAAAATATTGCCGATATGCAAGTCGCCATGAACTCGAATATTATGAGCGTTTTGCAGTCTGGACTCCATGACTTCCAAGAGTTGTTTGGTTACAGAGTCGTAGGATGATTTATGCTCAAATGGAATAAACTCGTTGCTGATAAATTCAACTGAATATCTACCAAAAGTCTGAATGTCGAGTTTGGGTCGATGTTTAAAGAGTTTCTTCTCGCCAATGTTATGCAATCTTGCCAGCATTCTCG
>JAGRJO010000154.1 GCA_020442725.1 Lysobacterales bacterium | reverse complement strand
GGTCGTTGAAAGACAACTTTTAGAACAAGGAATCAAAAGAACCGACTTGGGTCGTGAAAAGTTCCTGGAAAAAGTTTGGGAGTGGAAAGAGCATTCCAGCGGCACGATTCAAGGTCAAATTCGCCGTTTGGGCGCATCTGTTGATTGGGAAACCGAACGCTTTACCATGGATGACGGCTTGTCTGATGCTGTTCAAAAGCAGTTCATTCAACTGTATGAAGAAGGTCTGATTTATCGTGGTAAAAGACTAGTCAATTGGGACCCGGTTTTGCAAACGGCTCTTTCTGACCTTGAAGTCGAAAACAAAGAAGAAGACGGTTTTCTCTGGCATCTCAAATATCCAAGAACTGATGGTAAGGGTTTTGTCATTGTCGCAACCACACGCCCTGAAACCATGCTGGGCGATACCGCTATCGCAGTTCATCCTGATGATGAAAGATATTCAGACTTAGTTGGAAAAACCATCGACTTGCCATTAGCCGGTAGAAAAATTCCTGTAATCGCTGATGATTATGTAGACATGGAATTCGGAACCGGATGTGTGAAAATCACTCCTGCTCACGACTTTAATGATGCGGAAATCGGCAAACGCCATAATCTGGAAATCATCAATGTTCTAACAGATGATGCCAGAATCAATGATGAAATGCCGGAAAAATATCATGGTATGGATCGTTTCGATGCGCGTAAACAAATTGTCGCCGATTTTGAAGAGCTGGGTTTGCTTGAAAAAATCGAACCTCATAAACTGATGGTTCCTCGTGGAGATCGCTCACATTCTGTGGTTGAACCTTATCTCACAGACCAATGGTATGTCAAAGTCGAAACCATGGCAAAACGGGCTTTGGATGCCGTCAAAGATGGTGAAATTCAGTTTGTTCCGGAAAACTGGGACAAAACCTATTATCAGTGGATGGAAAATATTGAAGACTGGTGTATTTCCCGTCAGTTGTGGTGGGGACATCGTGTTCCTGCCTGGTATGATGATGAAGGCAATATTTATGTTGCAGAAGACGAGCAAGCAGTTCGTGAAAAGTACAATTTATCTGATGATTTGCAACTCAAACAAGATGAAGACGTCTTCGACACTTGGTTTTCATCCAACCTGTGGCCTTTTTCAACCTTGGGATGGCCCGAACAAACGGATCGATTAAAAGAATTCTATCCCACTCAGGTATTAGTCACCGGATTTGACATTATTTTCTTTTGGGTCGCTCGTATGATTATGGCGGGTTGCAAATTCATGGATAAGATTCCGTTTGAAACAGTATATATTCATGGATTGATTAATGACTCACATGGACAAAAAATGTCCAAGTCCAAAGGCAATGTACTTGATCCAATTGATATTATTGATGGTATCGATTTGGAATCGTTGGTGAAAAAGCGCACCACCGGGCTGATGCAACCACAATTAGCTCCCAAAATCGAAAAAGCCACTCGTAAGGAATTTCCTGATGGCATCAAACCCAATGGTTGTGATGCTTTGAGGTTTACTTTTGCAGCAATTGCCACCAATGGCAGACATCTGCGTTTTGACATGAACCGCCTGGAAAGTTACCGGAATTTCGCCAACAAAATATTCAATGCATCACGTTTTGTATTTATGAATACCGAAGATTTTGAGTTAAATTCCGACAACTGGAAGCCGGATTCAATCGCCGAATTGTGGATTTTGACACGCTTACAACAAAGAACTGAAGAATTCAGAAAGCACTTGGATGGATTCCGTCTCGATTTGGCAGCTCAGTGTATTTACGATTTTATCTGGAATGAATACTGCGACTGGTTTGTGGAACTGGCAAAACCACTTCTCAAGCAAGATGAAAAGACTAAATATAATGTTCAACACTCCTTGTTATATGTGCTGGATCAGGCGTTGCGATTATTACACCCTTTGATGCCGTTTATTACCGAAGAAATCTGGCAAGAGCTAAAAACCAAGCTGCAACTGCCTGATGAAAGCATTATGATTTCCGCTTTCCCTGAATTTGACGAGAGTCTAGTCTTTGAAAAAGCGGCCAATGATATGCAATGGTTGCAATCTATTGTTCTGGGAATTCGTCAAATTCGTGGTGAGATGAACATCTCTCCAAGAAAGCCTTTGTCTATTATTCTGGAAAATGCTTCTCCTCAGGATTTGGAAATTCTAAATTCCAACGAAGAATTACTAAAAACCATGGCTGTACTCGAAAATATCACAGTTCTTGGAAATGATGAACAAGCTCCGGAATCCGCAGTGGCTCTGGTTGGTGAAATGAAAATTAATATTCCAATGGCTGGGTTGATTGATGTGGAAGCTGAAATTACTCGTATCAACAAATTGATAGAAACAGCAAACAAGGAAATCACCAGAGCGAATAGCAAACTGAGCAATGAGAAGTTTGTCAACTCCGCACCTCATGCCGTCGTTGAGAAAGAAAAGATTACTCTCTCTGAAAACAAACATATGTTAAAAGAACTTAATGAACAATTACTCAAACTGAACAATATTTAATAACGAATTAGTCACTTTTTTATATCTAGTTCCTATCACTACTTCTTATGATTGTGTGAAGTGTCCCACATATTTTTTGCTTAGTTTTGCATTAGAATGACCTAGTTAATTCAATTCAATATGGCATAAGAAGTGAAAAAAGTGGCAGAATCTGACTCTTCAAATAACATATTAAATATATCTTCAAAACTGAAGAAAAAAATCAGTGAGGGGCGTATACTACCAAAAATATATGAATTGCTTATCTCAGGTCTAAAACCAACAATCCTCTCTTATTATGACCATCTTGATGATGCTTTGTTTAATATGGCTGAGAAAGCAGAAAGTAATGAATTACAGTCTGACTACTTTTCTGCAATGAAAGAAATCAGAAAGAAAAAAGATTTGATGTTAAGGAAGTTTACCGATAGGATTCAAACTGTTTTTAATAAGTTTAATAACTCGGATTACAAGTTCTTCCCAGGAACAAATGACACAACAGCAACTGATAGCTCCAATATCAAATTGTCATTGATTGATGAGCATGAACTAGATTATAAACTCGCTATTTCGAATATGGTCGGGAAAGCCGATACACACCTGCATCAACAATTGTATGCTTTTCAAAAACGATTTTCACTATTAGCTGGAGGGAAGGAGTTAAAGAACGACCAAATACCAGTATCTCCTTTTGTTATCGTCGAATCTTTTGCTAGAACGCTTGAACATCTTGTTGTTACCGGGACTGTTGAATTGATTATTTTGAAGTTATTTGAGAGGAATCTGATTCCTAATCTCATTGAACTCTATCATAAAATTAATAGCTATCTGATTGAGCAAGGGATTCTCCCTAGTTTAAAGTTCCAGCCATTGCCTGAAGCAGCCAATCGACTAAACTCAGCAAGTGCGAACTCAAATAGAGAGATAAAGAAAGAGCAACCATCTCTCACTAACAATGATCATAGGCTGAATTACAATCAAAACAATCAGGTTCCAGGAGAATACTACGATGAAAACTATCAATTAATATTTGATGCATTTAGACAAATGCAAAATCAAGATATGATTTCTTCGCCAAATACATATGGCAGCAGAGTTGATTTTCCTGTGTATGATGCTCCGAAAATAAATAAGGCACTTTTAGCACTAAGAAACATTGAAATCAATTCAGGTGATTCCCTACAACCCATATTCAGTCCAACTGAACTTAAAAATGCCCTGTTGAAACAACTAGAGCACTCTGCATCAGGAAAAGAGACAAAACGGGTAAAGCAGCAAGATGAAGATACTATTGATTTAGTCGGAATGCTATTTCAGTTTTTGGTTGATGACAGAAATTTACCAGATAAAATTCAGGCTCTACTTGCGAAGCTACAAATTCCCTATTTGCATATAGCATTACAAGATCGCAGGATATTTTCAAATAAAGAAAATAGTGCTAGAAAGTTATTGGATAATCTGGCTCAAGCTGCTATTGGTTGGAATGAAAAAAATGACAAAAAAGGGAAATTTATCAACAAAATCAAGCAAATCGTTTATGTAATTCTAAATTCTGATTATAACGACATTGATTTCTCGGGTTTAATAGATGATTTCCAAAAATTCTTCAATAAAGAACAAAAGCGCGTTTATGTCTCCGAAAAAAGAACCTCCGAAAAAGCATTAGCACAAGACAAGATATTAAAAGCCAAAGAAGCGACAGCTCAGATACTGCAATCAAGAATGAAAAAATTCTATCTACCAAAAAATATAACAGAAATATTATTAAATTCTTGGGCAAGCGTGCTGACTCTCATTCATTTAAGACATAAAGATAAACCAGAAATAATTGATAAATATATTAAATTCGTAGATAAATTGATATTCGCTTCAGTGCAAAACAAAAAAGTTAATGCGACTCCCACACAAATAAAAAATGTCATCAATCATTACTGCGAAGGCCTAAAATTAGTTGCGTATGATGAACCTGGAATCAAGAAAAAAGGACTCGAACTGTATGAACAACTGCTTGAAATTAATGATTTAAAAGCGATAGATCGTAAGTTTGAACATGAATACATTCACGCAGTCAAATTATTTGAAGAGATTGATGAAAATGCAGAAAAACCTGATATATTCAACTATCTTACTGACAATCAGATTCAAAACAAATCAGATACTGAAATAAAACATATTGAAGACTCCTATCTTGATACAGCCAAAAGACTTAAACCGGGCGATTGGGTAGAATTTGCTACCGAACAAAAAAATAAACTCGTTAGAGCCAAATTGTCATGGATTAGTCCCATAACACACAAATTGCTGTTTGTAGATTCAAAGGGCATCAAAGTCTCCGATAAAAGCCTTAATGAGGTTGCACTAAACTTCAGACAAAAGACAGCAATTATAATAGAGCAAAAACCCATATTTGACAGAGCAATGATAGCAATTGCAAAAAAGGTTACAACTAAATGCAATCAAGTAAACTAGTGTAATGGTCAAGTTTTTCCGGACACATTTTTAGGCTGCTTTTTTAATTCGTTATATTTTTTGTTTGGTGTTGTGTATCCAATTGCTGAGTTCAGCCTTTTGTAGTTGTAAAAGTAGATATAACTCTCAACTTCAGCAATCACTGCTTCATGATTAATAAAGCTTAATGTGTTCAACCTTTCTGTTTTCAGATTTCTAAAAAAACGTTCCATAACTGCATTGTCCCAACAATTACCTCTGCGGCTCATACTTCTGATTATTTTGAGTTGGTCGCAATACACATCAAA